>NZ_JBNCLY010000018.1:0-89795 GCF_049844915.1 Gordonia sp. DT30
TGTGGACCAAGACCGCCGAAGAGATACTCGAATCCCTCGGCAGACTTCTAAAACGAATTAACGGCGCGGGACACTAGGGGGTTGTCACCCTGTCCTTGCCACGGCTTTGACCGATCAGGTGCGTCGTCACCGTTGCCGTCATGATTCTCCGTGAAGTACTGACTGATCCAGTCCTTCACCTTATCGACCTGGTCGGCGAGCCATCCAGGAAGCTTGTCGATCATCAGATCGGGCAGTTGGTCGGGGTGGGTACGTACCCACTCCCAGCCGTATTCGCTGATGATCGTGGCCATGATGGCGGAGAGCAGAAGAGCAAGAATCGCAGCTTCGGCAGCGTCATCGATGAGGAAGAAGACCGGGTCAGCTTCGATGCCGCTGTCGCCGCCAGGAGCTACGTAGTTCGGCATAGTGTACGACGGCTGTTTGTCCTGCGGATCGGGAGTCGGCTCGACATCCGGAGCTGGAGCAGTCTCGGGTGCGGGAGACTGCAGCGTGGACTGCGAGTTGCCGTTGTCTCCACCGTCGCCCACGCCACCACCACCGCTCCATGTCGAGCCGCCCCCGCCATCACCACCGTTGATGGTCGTGTTGCCACCGTTATCACCCGTACCGCTACTCGGTGACAGATCATGATGCTCGTGAGGCGCAACATCGTTTGCGCTCGGATCGTCGGGCCCGTGTTGCGGACGTATTGCTGCCGCCTGGGCATAACCGAAACGGCGCCCCCATTCTCCGCCCCGCGAAGCGGTCGATCCTCCCTTCATCGCCGACCGCACGCCGAGCCCAGCGCGCCGCACCCACGGATTCGCGGCAGCGAATGCCGCCGCACCCGCCACGACCCACGCCGCCAACGGAACTTCCGGGTGCTTCGCCCCCGGTGCCAACGCGCGCGGCGGGTCGCCGGCCTCAGGGGGCGCGATCACGACTCCTGGAACCGTTGTGACAGCCGGGGCAGCAGTGGAAGGCACCACCGGTAGCCGCCCACCGCCGGCGGGCGGAGCCGGTGTCGGCGCGGTCGGCCCATTCCTGGCGTCAGGCGATGTGGCGCCGCCGTTTCCGGTACCGCCACCTGCCGGTGTCCGTGGGGCGGCTTGGCCGGGCACGGTCACGATCGGGGTGCCGTCGCCCTCACCGGGCCCGGGCCCGATATTCGACCCGACCTGCGGCCCACCAGCACCCGCACCGCTGCCGCCAGGCGTGGGTGCCGGCGTATTCGTAGTCGGCTGAAACGTGTTCGTCGGCACCGAAATACACGGCCAATTCGAACCGTACTGGGCGCGCATCTGATCACACAACGCATCCGCGCGCGCCGGAACCGGATCACTCCCCAACGCCGCCACCGTCACCCCACCGCCGATCGCCAACACCGCGGCGACCATCAGCCCGGCACCGAGACGACGACGCGGAAGCCGATGACGGCCACGACGAACCTTCGACCTCACCGACTCTCCGGCGTGCTGTTGAGTGCAGGGGATCATTTGGCTTTGCCCCACATCAGGGCACCGAGGATCGCATCCGCGCCGGCCCAAAACCAGCGCCCGGCAACCGACATCACCACAAAGAACACCAGGAACACCGGAATCACACCCCACCGATCCGACCACGCACCGAGATTCGCCAGGTTCGCTGCGGCGAGCACCAGCAACACGCAGCCGAGCAGGAACAACACCACCGTGAGTACAGGAACGCCACGACCGGCAGCATCGTCGTCGGCGCCCGCTGGCGCACCGTCAGCGGGCGAACGGTCAGCGCCAGATGCGATGGGGCGTTCGGTGGCCGCCGCATCGGTGTCAAGGCGATGCGCACCACCGGGAACAGGCGAAGCAGGAGCACTCATAGCAGATCACAGCCCTTCGCGAGATCGTCACATTAGCGGAAGTCGAGAGATCAAAGTGCACGAGCCGCCCACGTGCGCGGCCGATCTGTCACAAGTAGTGGGGTTCGCCGTACACGTTGATCGTGTTGTCGTTCAACGCAGTCGACACACTCACCGTCACATAGGCGCGCAGCGCGACCGGGCCCAAACAGCCATCGACCTTCACATGCACCCCATCGACAGTGATACCGGCCGTGCCGGTCTGCAGCTTCTTCGACCCGAACGGAATATCGGCGATCGTGCCCGGCCGCAGCGTGGTCGAAACATTCGGGGTGACCGTCGCACCGATCACCACCGCCGGCGGATACGAAATATTCATCTGCGCCGACGGACCACCCGAGACCCCCACCGTCACACCCGAGGTCACATCCGTGTTGCAACCGATCTGGAATCCCGCCGCCACCGTGCCCGCCTGGACCGGCACCGAACCGGTTCCAGCGATCAGGCCCTCGCCCCTCAAGGAGAGGAAACCCTCACGCGTCCACGATGATTGGTTCAACGGTGGCACCGACCGCACCCGCTCCTGCGACTTGACCGCCGACACCACCCAACCATCACCCGTCCGCTTCGTCGTCTGCTTATCAGCAAACGAACCCGGCGCCGCACCAGCCACGCCGGAACCACACACCGCCGCGGTCACCGCAAGTGCCATGCCGGCGCCCACGAGCACTCGGCGTGATGCTGCTGCCCGCCACCGCACGCGCGAACTCATGCCCACTGCCATCCCATTCCCCTCACCATCCGACACCGCGCACCCGGAGATGCGCAATCGTGCATCTCGATATGCAGCAAGCAAAGCACTCAGCGAGAGGTCCGGCAACTTGAACACTCGGGCCACTATCAAGCAGCCGAGGAGCGGCGATGTCATCGCACGAACGCGCCGGACCGAAGGAATCAACACAGGCCAACGCCCCACCAACGAAACGAGCTCGGCACGCACTTGCGTACGCGCCGAGCTCGACTGACACCGTTTGGCGGAGGATGGGGGATTCGAACCCCCGAGGGCGTTAACCCAACCCGCGTTCCAGGCGAGCGCCATAGGCCACTAGGCGAATCCTCCAACGACGGTCGATCATAACCGGGCGCGGGCGTCCAACCCAAACCCGTGCTTCCGACCGCGTCCGCCGACGCCCTGCTTCACGTCGGCGGAATGCCCGACGTCGGTCAACGCAGCCCGGCGGGAAGCAGGGAGACCGGGGCGACGAGCGTGTCGTTGTCGGAGGCTCCCGCCGACAGGATGCCCACGACATTGCCGCCCGCGTCGCGGATGCCGGAACCGCTGTCGCCCTCACGGGAGAAGAGCACTGCGCGCACGCTGACCGTCGAGTTCTGCAGCAGGAACGGGGGCGCAAAGGAGTAGCCGTAGGCGGTCCGCATGGTCGGCTTCGGGTCGGCGATGGTGCCGGCACTGAAGCCACTGGTCACGCCCATTTTGGTGACGCGCTCACCCTTGGTGATGGCCGCACCCCAGGCGACGGTATCGAGTTGGGCACGCGTATGCGGGGCAAGCGAGATCACTGCGATGTCGAGTCCACGGGTGATCTGGTTGGCGGTGATCTTGCCGATGACGTCGCCCTGATCGGTGTACACCACCTGTCCGACGTGACCACAGTGCCCGGCCGTGAGGGCCTTCGACGGCGACACGACGGCACCGAGCGTGCACGACGTCGAGGTCACGATGGTCTCGTCGACGTTGATCGCCATCCCCGAACGGACCGTCGGGACAGCCGCCTGCGCCGTGGCCACCGGAGCGGCCACCAGACCCACCGCGCCGAGCACCAACGCCGCCAGCAGTTTGATACGCATGTCTTCTCGTCTTCCTGTAGTCCAAAGAGTGCAGGTAACCTAACACGCTCTTTGCGATCGTGAATCGTCAGGTGATCACGGCCACTCGGAAGTCGCCGGACAACCCGGAATCGTCGATGCCCGAAACGTAGACTCGGGTCGCCACCGTCGAAGGGAACCACGATGTCCACACCCGCGTCATCTGCGCCGATCGCGGTACTGGGCGCCACCGGCGGTCAGGGCGGCGCTGTCGTCGACGCGCTCCTCGACGTCGACCGGGCAGTGCGCGCGGTGGTGCGGGAACCCGACTCGCCGCGAGCGCAGGCACTGGCCGGACGCGGCGTAGAGCTCGCGGTCGCGGACCTGGTGAGTGGCGACGGACTCACCGAGGCGTTCGCCGGCACCGCCGGAGCGTTCGCGTTGACCACTCCCTTCGAGTCCGGCGTCGACGCCGAACTGGCCCAGGGCGACGCCATCATCGCCGCCGGGCGTGCGGCATCGTTGCCCTATCTGGTGTTCTCCTCGGTGGCGAGCGCCGACCAGGGCACCGGTATCCCCCACTTCGAGTCGAAATATCAGGTCGAGCAACGTCTCGCGGCCACCGACATCCCGCACACCGTGGTCGGCCCGACCTACTTCTACGACAACATCTTCGGGAACACCGACGCGCTCGACGCCGGAGCATTGTTGATCGCGATACCCACCGAGATGCCGTTGCAGCAACTCTCGCGGGCCGACCTCGGTTCCTTCGTCGCCACCCTGTTCGCCGATCCCGCGGCACACGTCGGCGCACGTATCGACATCGCGTCGGACTCGGTCACCCCGGGCCAGATGGCCGCCGTCCTCTCCTCGGTGCGAGGACGGACAGTGCAGGCCGAATCCTATGATCCCGAACGCATTTCGTCACCGGATATGCGTGCGATGTTCACCTATCTCGGTAGCACCGGCTACCGCGTCAACATTCCGCAACTGCACCAGCAGTTCCCGCAGGTGGGCTGGCAGTCCTTCGCGCAGTGGGCCGGACAGGCCTTCGGCTGAACGCTCAGTCGATCCGGTTGCCCTGCTCATCCCAGTGTGCGGCAACCTTTTTGCTGGGCTGCACGCGCGGCGGCTCACCCGGCATCTTCGGATAACTCGGCGGGTAGGGCAGGTCGCCGAGACCGTTCGCGTCGTCGCGCGCCACCATCTCCAGCAGCGGCTGCAGACCGTGCCGGTGATCGGCGATGTCGGCCATCGGATCACCCCGGCGGGCAACGAGATCCGGGACGGTGGCCATTGTGCAGTCGTCCGGGTCGGCGTCGGCGAGCTCCTGCCACGTGAGCGGCGTCGACACCCGTGCGTTCGCGCTGCGCCGCACCGAATACGGTGAGGCCATCGTCCGGTCGCGGGCGTTCTGGTTGAAGTCGATGAAGATGCGTTCTCCGCGGTCCTCTTTCCACCACGACGTGGTCACTGCGTCGGGATCGCGGCGCTCCATCTCGCGGGCGATCGCGATCACCGCTCGGCGCGTCGCGATGAAGTCCCACAACGGCTCGATGGGCACGAAGACATGGATTCCGCGTCCACCGGAGGTCTTGGGAAATCCCGTGTATCCCAGTTCGTCCAACAGCGGTGCGAGGATCTCGACGGCGACGCGGCGGACATCGTCGAAATCGGTGCCGGGCTGCGGGTCGAGGTCGATGCGCAGCTGGTCGGGATGATCGTTGTCCTCGTCGTGGGTGGGCCAGCTGTGAAAGGTGACGGTACCGAGATTGGCGCCCCACACGATGTCGGCGGGCACCGTGGGGCGCAGCGCATCCCCGGTGCGACCGGACGGGAAGGTGATTCGCGTGGACTTGACGTGTTCGGGCCGCTTCTTCGCGATGTGCTTCTGATAGATCTCGTCGCCCTCGATGCCGTCGGGAAACCGTTGCAGAAAGGTCGGCCGGTCGCGCAGCGCCGTCATGATCGGTCCGTCACCGCCGTCGTCGAGCAGCGCCATCGCCCGGTAATAGCCGACCAGATCGCGTTTGCGACCACCGTCGGCACCGAGTTCGGGGAAGTAGATCTTGTCCGGATTGCTCATCCGGACGGCGATGCCGCCGACGTCGAGTTCCTCGGCGGGCGAACGAGATGCCATGTCAGTCTTGTCCTTCCAGGACGTCGCGCAGATCGTAGGTCAACGGCACCTCGAGTTGTTCGTAGCCGCAGCTCTCCGGCTCCCGGTCCGGGCGCCACCGCAGGAATTTCACGGTGTGCCGGAATCGGCCGTTCTCCATCTGGTCGTAGGCCACCTCGGCGACGAGTTCGGGGCGGATCGGAATCCACTCCCCGGATTTCTCCGACCGCCACCGCGTCGGCTCACCGGCCGCGGGCCGCTCCGGATCGAGCCGCATCGGCTCGAACATCTCCTGCAGCTCGATACGCTTGGCGTCGGTGAAAGCTCCTGCGCCACCGACCATCCGGAGATCACCGTCGTAATACAGGCCGAGCAGCATCGATCCGAGGCCGGTACCGCTCTTGTGGACGCGGTACCCGATCACCACGCAATCGGCGGTCCGTTTGTGCTTGATCTTCACCATCTCGCGCTTGTTCTCGATGTAGCGCCCGGCAAGGCGTTTGGCGACGACCCCGTCGAGGCCGGCGCCCTCGAACTCCGCGAACCATTCCTCGGCGAGCGCGGCGTCGGTGGTGACCCGGCTGACGTGGAAGCGGCGGTCACGCCCGCCCGGGCCGATCGCTTCGACGAGCGTCTCACGACGGACACGCAACGGTTCGTCCTTGACCGCGACGGTTCCGAGCGCGAGGGCGTCGAAGCCGATGAAGATCGCCGGGGTGGTCTCGGCGAGCATCGTCACCCGCGAAGCCGCGGGGTGAATGCGTTGAGCGAGGGAGTCCCAGTCGAGGCGCTGGGTCCCGTCGATCGCCGACGGCACCCCGATCTCGCCGTCGAGCACCACCTTGGTGGGCAGCTCCTCGCGGGCGGCGGCCACGATCTCGGGAAAGTAGCGGGCGAGGTCCTTCCCGCCGCGGGACCCGATGAACACCTCCTCGCTGTCCCGAAAGATCAACGCGCGGAAACCGTCCCACTTCGGTTCGTAGGACCATTCCGGCTCGCCGGCCGGCTGGACGGGCACGGCGGTCACCGCCTTGGCCAGCATGGGCGCGACCGGAGGGTTCACGGGGAGATCCACGGCTCCATCGTCGCCCACTTGTAGCCTGTAGGGCAATGACCGACGATCCTGGCGTTTCCGGGGCCACTCCGGCGGGACGATTCGCGCCGTCCCCGTCCGGGCCCCTGCATGTGGGTAATCTGCGCACTGCGGTGCTGGCGTGGCTGTTCGCCCGCACCGGTGGACGCCGATTCCTGCTCCGCATGGAGGATCTGGACCGTACCGCCGTCGGCGCCGACGCCGGCCAGATGGCCGACCTGCACGCCCTGGGCCTCGACTGGGAGCCGCCGGTCCGCTACCAGACCGATCGGCTGCCCCGTTACCGGCAGATCATCGACGGACTGAACGACGCGGGCCGCACCTTCGAATGCTTCTGTACGCGAAGGGAAATCCTCGACGCGCCGAGCGCACCTCACACCCCGCCCGGGGCATACCCGGGCACCTGCCGCACCCTGACCGCACAACAGCGCGCCGAGAAGCGCGCCACCGGACGACCGCCGGCGATCCGGATCCTCGCCGACCGCACCGAATTCACCGTCCATGACGTGCTACACGGTTCCTACACCGGTGCCGTCGACGACTTCGTCATCCAACGCGGCGACGGCACCCCCGCCTACAACCTCGCGGTCGTCGTCGACGACGCCGAGCAGGGAATCGACCAGGTGTGCCGAGGCGACGACCTGCTGACGTCGGCTCCCCGGCAGGCCTACCTCGCCACGTTGCTGGGCCACACCCCGCCCACCTACGCGCACGTCCCCATGGTGCTCAATCCCGAGCATGTCCGGCTGAGCAAACGTGACGGCGCGATCACCCTCGCCGATCTCGCTGCTCTCGGCATCGGCCCCGGCACCGTCCTCGACCACATCGCGGTGTCGCTGCGGCTGGCCGCCCCGGGTGAGCACGTCGACATCGACACGCTTGCATCGAGATTCGACCCTGCCGAGCTGCCGCGCACGCCGTGGATCGTCTCCGACGACGAATGGCCTTGACACGCATGGACGGTCGCAGCCGGCCCACCGTCAGCGATTGCGGCCCGCGTAGTAGCGGCCGAGGAACTCGTCGCGGTAGGCCGGGTAGTCGCCGTTGTCGATCGCGTCCCGCGCACCGTCGACCATGTCGATGATGAAGGCGACGTTGTGCAGGGTGGCCAGGGTGGCGGCCAGCCCTTCTTTCGCCTTGAACAGGTGGTGCAGGTAGGCGCGCGTGTATTGCGATGTGTAGTTGGTGATCTCGGGGTCGATCGGCCCGAAGTCGCGGCGGAAGCGCGAATTGGTGATGTTCACCCGCCCGTCGCGCGTGTACACCGCGCCGTTGCGGGCCACGCGCGTGGGCGAGACACAATCGAAGGTGTCCACACCGTTCTCGATGGCGGTGAAGATGTCGTCGGGTTCGCTGATGCCGAGCAGATGTTTGGGCGTGTCCTCGGGCAGCTCGGAGTTGACCCAGCCGACGATCGTGCCGAGGTTGTCCTTCTCCAGTGCGCCACCGATCCCATAGCCGCCGAAGCCCTTTCCGCCCGACTCTCGGTCGATCCGGGACAGTTCGGTGAGGTCGCGCGCAGCCTTGCGTCGCAGATCCTCGTACTGGGCACCCTGGATGACGCCCCACAACGACTGCTGCGGGCGGTGGCCGCGGTCGAGCGAGAGCCGGTTGTGCTCGGCCAGGCAGCGAATCGCCCACAGCCGGGTCCGCTCCAGCGAATTCTCTTGGTAGCCACGGGTGTTCATCAACGTCGTGAGCTCGTCGAAGGCAAAGATGATGTCAGCCCCGAGTTGATGCTGGATGCGCATCGACACCTCGGGAGAGAAGCGGTGGAACGATCCGTCCAGATGCGACTTGAACGTCACCCCGTCGTCGTCGACATGCGAAAGCCGTTCGCGGCCTTCGGCGATCTTGTGGTCGTCTTGCTCTCCGGTCAGGTCCATCGAGATGACCTTCTTGAATCCGGCGCCGAGCGACATGACCTGGAATCCGCCGCTGTCGGTATAGGTCGGTCCCGGCCAGTTCATGAAGGCGCCGAGCCCACCCGCCTCGTCGATGATCTCCGCGCCCGGTTGCAAATAGAGGTGATAGGCGTTGGCCAGCACTGCCTGCGCGCCGAGGGCCGCCACCGACTCCGGCAACACGGTCTTGACCGTCGCCTTGGTCCCGACCGGAACGAATGCGGGCGTATGGATGTCGCCGTGGGGCGTCGTGATGACGCCGGTGCGGCCCAGCGCACCGGGCGACCGGGCGCCGGGCAACCGGGTGCCGATCCGGAAGGAAGGCCCCAGCTTCCGGGGGTCGGTGGGCGCGGTGTCGTGCGAGGTCACCGATGCATCTTCGCAGGACACCGCGATGGCGCCCAAACCGGACGAGCAGCCCCGGCCTGGACCATCCCCGGGTTCGCTACCGTGAAGACCATGTCACTTCGCTCTCGATCACCTCGCACTCGTCGCCGGATCACGTGGCAGTGGTTCGGCATCGTCGGGATGGCGGCGATCGCGACGGCTTCGCTCGCCGCCTGCGGTGACGAACAGCAGTCCGACGCCGGTGGCACATCCACCCCCGCCGCGTCCGCGCCCGCAACGAGCGTGCCCGTGGTCGCCGGACCGAGCCCGCACTCGGCCACCCACACCACCAGGACGAGCGCCGTATCCTCGGCTGCGGCGACGGCCACCACCTGCGGTAACGTCCCCGGCCCGGACGGCGCCCTGCGAGTACTCGTGCTCGCCGGAAACGTCGACTGCGCGACGGCCCAGAAGGTGGCGACCGAATACAGCCCGAAGATCGCGACGGGCCACGAGCAGCAGGTCTCGGGTTGGACGTGCGGCCCGTCGGAGGCCCGCGGAATCCTGGCCGCATGCCAGTCCGGCAACAAGGCCATCGGTTTGACCCCCTGACCTGAGATCCATCGCGCGTCCGGCATTCGTGCTTGACCCTCACGCGACGTCAGACCCGAAGGTGGCGAGGTGAGCGAAGGACATCCCGATTTTCGGTCCAGAGGCACCCGCGCGGCGTCATCGGGGCCCGGTGAGCTGACCGTCGGCGCAACGGCCCGGCTCGTCGGCGTGAGCGTGCGCACCCTGCACCACTACGACAGCATCGGGCTCGTGGTGCCGTCCGGCCGTACGCGCGCCGGCTACCGCGTCTACGACGACGCCGACGTCGAACGGCTGCACCAGGTCCTCACCTACCGGGAACTGGGATTTCCCCTCGAGCAGATAGCGATCCTGCTCGACGACCCGACGGCCGACGCGCTGGCCCACCTGCTCGGCGACGAGTACGCCGACGAGGCGCAGGAGCGCTGGGGCGACACCGACGCCTGGAAGCAGAGCCGGCAGCGCACCGCGGCATACACGAAGGCGGATTGGCAGCAGATCAAGGAGCAGACCGACGCCTTCGAGGCGGCGCTGGCCGCCGCGATGCGCCGGGGTGTCACCCCGGGTCGGCCGAGGCCAACGAGCTCGCGGAGCAGCATCGCGCCGGGATCGAGAAGTTCTACGACTGCGGCCACGAGATGCAGGTGTGCCTGGGCGACATGTACGTCGCCGATCCACGGTTCACCAAGCACTACGACGACATCGCGCCCGGACTCGCCGCCTACCTGCGCGACGTGATCCGGGCCAACGCCGCCCGGCAGACATAGCCTGCCGGCAGCACTCGGCCGCCCGGCCGGGCGGTCAGCGCAACGCGTCGGCGACCCGTTCGAGCGCCGCGACCCGGCTGCCCTTGACGAGCACGACGTCGCGCTCGCCGATATCGGCGAGGGCGTCGGCAGCGCCCTCGATGCCGACGACGTGGCGCGCCGTCGAGCCGTAGTCGGGCTCGTCCACGGCGATCACCTCGACGCCCAGCGCCTGCGCCTCGAGCGCGATCGCCTGATGCGCAGCGGCGGACTGATCACCCAGTTCGGCCATCGTGCCCAGCACGGCGACGCGCCGACGCGCGTCGAGGGCGACCAGCGACCGCAACGCCGCCGACATCGACGTCGGGTTGGCGTTGTAGGCGTCGTTGAGGATGGTGACGCCGGAGTCGGTGGTGATCAGTTCCATCCGCAGACCCGACAGCGCGGCACCCAGAAACCCCTCGGCCATCGCCTCGACGGGCACGCCCAGCCCACCGGCGGCCGCGGCCGCGGCGAGCGCGTTGGACACCTGGTGCTCCCCACGCGCGCCCAGCGTGATGTCGGTCGACCCCCACGGCGTGTGCAGCCGGAACGATGCACGCAGCGCGGCGTCGACCCGGATGTCGGTGGCCGACACGTCCGCCGACGGCGTCAGCCCGAAGCTCAGGACCTGCGCCGACGTGCGGTCGGCCATGGCGATGACGTGTTTGTGGTCGGCATTGAGGACGGCGATCCCGTCGGCCGGCAACGACTCGACGAGTTCGCCTTTCGCGCGGCCGACGGCCTCGATGTCACCGAACATCTCCAGATGGACGCCCTCGACCCGGGTGATGATGCCCACGGTCGGGTGCGCGATGGAACACAGGTGCGCGATGTGGCCGATGCCGCGCGCGCCCATCTCGAGGACGACGGCCTCGGTGTCATCGCTCGCATCGGCCAGGGTCAGCGGCAGGCCGAGTTCGTTGTTGAACGACTTCTGGCTGGCCGTGGTGACGAAGGTCGTCGCCAGTACACCGGCGAGGAGATCCTTGGTCGAGGTCTTGCCGACCGACCCGGTCACTCCGACGACCCGCTCGGGCAGCCGGCGACGGACCAGCCGGCCGACGTCCGCGAGCGCCGCGGCGGTGTCGTCGCAGGTGATGGCGGTGGCCGCGACCGCCGGACGCGGTTCCTCCGACGTCAGGTAGGCCGTGGCACCCTCGGTGACCGCGGCCGGGATGAAGTCGTGACCGTTGCGGGCGGCGACGATCGGCACGAACAACTGCCCGGCGGTGACCGCACGGGAATCGATGGTCGCCCCGTCGACGGTCACGTCGGTGCCGATCAACTGCCCGCCGACCGCGTCGGCGATCTCACTTGCCTGGATGTGCACGCCATAACGCTAGCCGCGATGTCCGGGACGTCCGCACCGGCGTCGGCGAACTCGGATGAGCGTTCGGGCACGCGCGCCGTATCGTGACACCCATGTCCTCTCCCCTGCTGCGTCTCGTCGTGCTCTACGGCGGCGCATCCGCCGAGCACGACGTCTCCCGGGTCACCGCCGCCCATGTGATCGCCGCCGCCGACCCGGCCAAGTACGAGGTCGTGCCGATCGGCATCGGCAAGAACGGGACGTGGGTCCGCAACGACAAGGTCATCGCCGCACTGGCCGACAAGACGGCGCTGCCCGGCGAACTCGACATCGCCGGTACGACCGTCGATCCGCTCGCCGAATTGCGCCACCACACCGCGAATGCCGTCACCGTCGTCCTGCCGCTGCTGCACGGCCCGCATGGTGAAGACGGCACCATCCAGGGCATGCTGGAACTGTTCGGCCTGCCCTACGTCGGATCCGGCGTGCTCGGCTCGTCGGTCTGCATGGACAAGGGCATGGCCAAGGTGGTGGCCGCGCAGGCCGGAATCCCGCAGTGCCGGTGGCTGGAATTCCGCGATGGGGTCGACGACCCGCAGACCGTCGCATTCCGCGCCATCGAAGAACTCGGGCTGCCGGTGTTCGTCAAACCGGCCAACATGGGCTCGTCGGTCGGTATCACCAAGGCCCACGACGCGGCCGAACTCGACGCCGCGATCAATCTGGCGTTGCGCTACGACGATGTGGTGGTCATCGAGGAGATGGTCGACGGCCGCGAGGTGGAAATCGCCGTTCTCGGCAACGCGCTGCCCGAGACATCGGTGCCCGGCGAGATCATGCCGGGCAGCGAATTCTATGACTACGAGGACAAATACATCACCGGCGCCGCGAAATTGGTGATCCCCGCGCCGCTGTCCGCGGATGCCGTCGCCGAGGTCCGCGAACTGGCCGCCCGCGTCTTCACCGCGATGCGGTGTGTCGGCATGGCGCGCATCGACTTCTTCTACGAGGAACTCGGCCGCGGCTGGCTCCTCAACGAGGTCAACACCATTCCCGGTTTCACGCCCGGTTCGATGTATCCGAAGCTGTGGGACGCCACCGGACTGCCCTATCCCGACCTCATCGACCGGCTGGTCTCCCTGGCGCTCGAATCGCATCGCCGGCGCGCCGGCTTCTCGACCGAGCACTGACACGCCCGCGGACGGCGGGAAGACCAGCCACGTTGACGTAGCATCGACGACGTGACCGGCCTCGATGACGTTTCGCCACAACCACCTTCGGTGTTGCGGGTGTTGGTCTATTCCGATGACGCCGACACCCGCAGGCAGGTCATCGGGGCGCTCGGTACCCGTCTCGACCCGGGACTACCCGAGTTGAGCTTCCTCGAGGTCGCGACCGGCCCGATGGTCTTCACCCAACTCGACGCCGGCAACGTCGACGTCGCGATCCTCGACGGAGAGGCGGCCCCGGAGGGCGGCCTGGGCATCGCCAAGCAGATGAGTGACGAATACGATCCGCGACCGCCCACGCTGGTGCTGATCGCCCGCTCCGACGACCGCTGGCTCGCCGACTGGTCACGTGCCGACGCCACCGCCGCGCTGCCGGTCGATCCGATCGAGTTACCCGCCGCGCTCGGCGACATGCTGCGTGGCAGATCGCCGCAACAACCCGACTGAGAACCGCACGCATCGTGCGGCACCGCGCACCATGAGTCGGCACGGCCGTGCGAGAACTCGGCCAAATCCCTGCACCCAAATCCCTCGACACAGCGCCATCCGCTTGTAAGGTTGTGGTGTATCTCACACCAGACGCTGCGGCAGGTGAGCCACCGACCGGGCAAGCGCACGGAGGGACCGAACCGGCGATGAACGCATACATTCCGATCCTCGTTCTCGGCGTGATCGCGCTCGGCTTCGCGGTGTTCTCGGTGTTCATCGCCTCGGCGGTCGGCCCGCGCCGGGCCAACCGCGCCAAACTGGACGCCTACGAATGCGGGATCGAGCCGATCGGCGGAGGCATCTCTCGCACCGGCGTCAGAGAAACTGTGGTGCAAAGAATTCCGGTCAAGTACTACCTGACCGCCATGCTGTTCATCATCTTCGACATCGAGATCGTGTTCCTGTACCCATGGGCGGTCACCTTCGACGCGCTCGGCTGGTTCGGGCTGGCCGCGATGGCGCTGTTCATCGTGAACGTGTCGGTGGCCTACGCCTACGAATGGCGCCGCGGCGGACTGGGCTGGGGCTGACGTGGCGCCCAGCATGCGAATGCGCGGAATGCGCGAGACAGAAATCGACCACACACAGGCCGATCCCAAGGGAACAGCCGGATAGCAAATACGGCACCACGGTGCCGATGACCCGTCCGGCGCGAGGAGGTGACCATGGGCCTCGAAGAGAAGCTGCCCAGCGGATTTCTGCTGAGCACGGTGGAAGACCTCGCCGGGTTCATGCGCAAGGGTTCGTTGTGGCCGGCGACGTTCGGGCTGGCCTGCTGTGCGATCGAGATGATGGCGAGCACGGCCGGTCGCTACGACCTGGCCCGCTTCGGGATGGAGGCCTTCCGTGCGTCGCCTCGACAGGCCGACCTGATGATCGTCGCCGGACGGGTCAGCCAGAAGATGGCGCCGGTCCTGCGTCAGATCTATGACCAGATGCCCGAGCCCAAATGGGTTCTGGCAATGGGAGTTTGCGCCAGCTCCGGCGGCATGTTCAACAACTACGCCGTCGTGCAGGGCGTCGATCATGTGGTGCCCGTCGACATCTACCTGCCCGGTTGCCCACCGCGGCCCGAGATGCTGCTCAACGCCATTCTCGCGTTGCACCAGAAGATCGGCGAGATGCCGCTGGGAGTGAACCGCGAGGAGGCGATCTGGGCTGCCGAACAGGCTGCCCTGCAAGCGACTCCGACCTTCGAGTTGAAGGGGCTGCTGCGATGACCGACAGCCCGGGACCCCTTGACCCCGAACCCCATGACGACGCGATGACCACCGGCGATCGGGGCACCGACGAGGTGATCGGCGTGCGCCACGGCCTGTTCGGCGTGCACGGCAGTGGCGACACCTCCGGATACGGCGGACTCGTGCAAACCGTCACGCGGCAGGCTGCCCGGCGTCCGTACGGCGGATACTTCGACCTCATCGTCGATGAATTGGCTGCGGCACTGGCTGCCGACGCCGGACCGACCTTCGCAGAGGCCGTCGAGAAGGTCGAGATCCACGCCGGCGAGCTGACGCTCTACGTGGTGGCGCGTCACCTGCCCGCGGTAGCCCGGACGCTTCGCAATCATGCGCTGCTGCGCTTCGAATTGTGCTTGGGTGTCAACGGAGTTCACTACCCCGATGATGCCGGACGCGAACTGCATGCGGTATATCCGCTGACGTCGATCACCCACAATCGGCGGCTGCGGCTGGAGGTCGCGGTGCCCGACCGCGATCCGCACATCCCCAGCCTGTGCGAGATCTATCCCACCAACGACTGGCACGAACGCGAGACCTACGACTTCTTCGGCATCGTCTTCGACGGCCACCGCGCACTCACCCGCATCACGATGCCCGACGACTGGGTCGGCCATCCGCAGCGCAAGGACTATCCGCTGGGTGGTGTTCCGGTGGAGTACAAGGGGACTCGTGTGGCACCGCCCGAGCGCCGGAGGCGGTACTCATGACCGAACTCGACCATCGATCCGAGCACACGTACACGATCTCCGGTCAGGACTGGGACGAGATCGTCTCCGCGGTGTCTGCGCGCGCCGCCGCGAACACCGGCGAGGAGCGGATCGTGGTCAACATGGGCCCGCAGCATCCGTCCACGCACGGCGTGTTGCGGCTGATCCTGGAGATCGAGGGCGAGACCGTCACCGAGGCACGCTGCGGAATCGGCTACCTGCACACCGGGATCGAGAAGAACCTGGAGTTTCGCAACTGGATTCAGGGCGTCACCTTTGTCACTCGGATGGACTATCTGTCACCGTTCTTCAACGAAGCCGCCTATTGCCTCGCGGTGGAGAAGCTGCTGGGTATCACCGACGCGATCCCCGAACGTGCATCGGTGATCCGGGTGATGTTGATGGAATTGAACCGCATCGCCTCACATCTGGTGGCGCTGGCCACCGGCGGGATGGAACTCGGTGCGGTGACGGCGATGTTCTCCGGCTTCGGGATTCGTGAACAGATCCTCGACCTGTTCGAACTCATCACGGGGCTGCGGATGAATCATGCATTCATCCGGCCCGGCGGGGTGGCCGCCGACCTTCCGGACGGCGCGGCCGAGACGATCGCCAAGACGGTGGCGAGCCTACCGTCGAAGCTCGCTGCACTCTCGGATCTGTTGACCGACAACTACATCTGGAAGGCCCGCACCTGTGACGTCGGATATCTCGATCTGACGGGCTGTATGGCACTCGGCATCACCGGGCCGATCCTGCGCGCGACAGGTCTGCCGCACGACATCCGCAAGACCGAGCCGTATTGCGGCTATCAGGACTACGAGTTCGACGTCATCACCGAGGACTCGTGTGACGCCTACGGCCGGTATGTCATTCGTGTGCGAGAGATGACCGAATCGGTACGGATCGTCGAGCAGTGCCTGGCCCGTCTGCGCCCCGGCCCGGTCATGGTGACCGATGCCCACATCGCCTGGCCGGCCGACCTCACCGTCGGTT
Source organism: Gordonia sp. DT30 (assembly GCF_049844915.1). NCBI lineage: Bacteria > Bacillati > Actinomycetota > Actinomycetes > Mycobacteriales > Gordoniaceae > Gordonia > Gordonia sp. DT30. Next base: position 16,434 of record NZ_JBNCLY010000018.1, read on the forward strand.
CCGACGGCCTCGGCAACTCACCGGAGCACATCGCCGAGATCATGGGTTCGTCGATGGAATCGCTGATCCGCCACTTCAAACTCGTCACCGAAGGGATGCGGGTGCCACCGGGCCAATGCTACGTGGCCGTCGAATCGCCGCGCGGCGAACTCGGCGTCCACATGGTCTCCGACGGCGGAACCCAGCCTTACCGAGTACATTTCCGCGATCCGTCGTTCACGAATCTGCAGGCGGTGACCGCGATGTGCGAGGGCGGCATGGTCGCCGATGTGATCACCGCGGTGGCCAGCATCGACCCGGTGATGGGGGGCGTCGACCGATGAGTGAACCGGTATACCTCGAGCTGGGCGCTGCTGGTGCGCCGCCACCGGCCGGACCGGTCTCGGCCTGTGCGTCGCGTCCGCACGGGCCGATCGAATTCGACGGTCCGGCCGAGTATCGGCCGGAGACCGCCGAACGCCTGCGTGCCGAGTCGATACCGATCGTGGCCCGCTACCCACAGCCACGATCGGCCCTGTTGCCGCTGCTGCACCTGATGCAGTCCGAAGACGGGCATCTCACCCAGGCCGGAATCGCCTTGTGCGCAGACATTCTCGGATTGAGCACCGCGCAGGTGGCCGCAGTGGCCACGTTCTATTCGATGTTCCGACGCACCCCGACCGGCGAATACTTCATCGGCGTGTGCACCAACACCCTGTGCGGTGTGCTCGGTGGCGACCGCATCCTAGAGCGCCTCTGTGCGCATCTCGGCATCGCACCCGGCGAGACGACTGCCGATCAGCGCATCACCGTCGAACACATCGAATGCAATGCGGCCTGTGATCTCGCGCCGGTGGTGATGGTCAACTGGGAGTTCTTCGATCAGCAGACCCCGGAGTCGGCAGTCGAACTCGTCGAGGATCTGCGCGCCGGGGTCGCGGTCGTCCCCGGTCGCGGCGACCGCGCGGTCGCCGGCTTCCGCGACACCGCCCGCACCCTCGCCGGCGTGGTCGCCGATTGCTCGCCCGGCCGGGCACGCCGGACGACCGACGCGCAGCCCGCGGCCGACGGGCCGGCCGAACACGAACCCGCACAGACGCCCGTGCTCTCGCGCCACTGGTCCGAGCCGGAGTCCTGGACACTCGAGAACTACCTGCGCCACAACGGTTACCGCGGACTGCGGAGTGCGCTGGACATGGCGCCCGACGCCGTGATCGAGGCCGTCAAGGCGTCTGGCCTACGCGGCCGCGGCGGGGCGGGTTTCCCGGTCGGCCTCAAGTGGTCGTTCATCCCGCAGCAAGATCCCGACCATCCCGACCCGGCCGCGCCATCGCACTATCTGGTGGTCAATGCCGACGAGTCGGAGCCCGGCACCTGCAAGGACATGCCGCTGATACTCGCCTCCCCGCACACGTTGGTGGAGGGCGCGATCATCGCCGCATACGCCATCCGGGCCCGCCACGCGTTCATCTATCTGCGTGGCGAGGTGGTGGGCGTGCTGCGCCGACTGCGCCGAGCGGTCGACGACGCCTACGCCGCCGGATATCTGGGACGCAACATCCTGGGTTCGGGTTTCGACCTGGATCTGGTCGTCCACGCCGGTGCCGGCGCCTACATCTGCGGTGAGGAGACCGCGCTGCTCGACTCGCTGGAAGGGCGTCGCGGCCAACCTCGTCTGCGTCCCCCGTTTCCGGCGGTGGCCGGGTTGTACGCGAGCCCGACAGTGGTCAACAACGTGGAATCCATCGCGAGCGTCCCATCCATCCTGCGCAACGGGGTCGACTGGTTCCGGTCGATGGGCACCGAGAAGTCCCCCGGTTTCACGCTCTACTCCCTGTCGGGTCATGTGAACCATCCCGGCCAGTACGAGGCGCCACTCGGAATCACGCTGCGGCAGTTGCTCGAACGTGCCGGTGGGGTCCGTGACGGGCACCGACTGAAGTTCTGGACGCCCGGCGGTTCCTCGACGCCGATGCTGACCGCCGATCACCTCGACGTACCGCTCGACTACGAGGGGGTGGCTGCGGCCGGATCGATGTTGGGCACCAAGGCCTTACAGATCTTCGACGAGACCACCTGCGTGGTGCGGGCGGTGTTGCGGTGGACCGAGTTCTACGCCCACGAATCCTGCGGCAAGTGCACGCCCTGCCGCGAGGGCACCTATTGGCTGGTGCACCAATTGCGTGCCATCGAATCCGGCGAGCTCGGCGCCGACGAGATCACCGGCGCCCTCGATGTGCTGGCCGATGTCACCAATGGTGTTGTGGGAAAGTCGTTCTGCGCACTGGGTGATGGCGCGGGCAGCACCATCGTGTCCGGGCTCGAGTACTTTCGCGACGAGTTCGTCGCACACGCCCGCGGTCCGGATGGCCACCCAGCAGGCGGCTGCCCGTTCGACCGATCCGCGTCGACGGTCTTCGCCGATGTGCGCACCCCGTACGTTCCGGGGGTGACCCGATGACCGCAATATCCGGCGATCGGCCGGCTTCCGGCACGGCCGCACTCGTCACCGCCACCATCGACGGCATCGAGATCCACGTCCCTCCGGGTACTTTGGTCATCCGCGCCGCCGAGCGCGCCGGCATCTCGATCCCGCGGTTCTGCGATCACCCGTTGCTGGCCCCCGTGGGTGCGTGCCGTCAGTGTCTGGTGGAGGTCGAGGGCCAGCGCAAACCGCTCGCCTCGTGCACCACCGTGGTCACCGAAGGGATGGAGGTCCGCACCCAGTTCGGCTCCGAAGTGGCTGCCAAAGCCCAACGCGGCGTGATGGAATTGCTGCTCATCAACCATCCGCTCGACTGCCCGATCTGCGACAAGGGCGGTGAGTGTCCACTGCAGAACCAGGCGATGACCGCCGGCCGCGCCGTCTCCCGGTTCACCGGCCCCAAACGTAGGTTCACCAAGCCGATCCCACTCTCGTCGGCCGTCCTCCTCGATCGTGAACGCTGCGTACTCTGCGCCCGGTGTACCCGATTCGCCGACCAGATCGCCGGCGATCCGCTCATCGAACTCGCCGAACGTGGTGCGCTGCAACAGGTCGGCACGGCCACCGATGCACCGTTCGACTCGTACTTCTCCGGCAACACCGTGCAGATCTGCCCGGTCGGCGCGCTCACCGGCACCGCCTACCGCTTCCGGGCCCGGCCCTTCGACCTCGTGTCCACCCCGAGCACGTGCGAACACTGCGCCAGTGGATGCGCGCAGCGCACCGATCACCGGCGCGGAAAGGTGTTGCGGCGCCTCGCCGCCGACGATCCGCAGGTCAACGACGAGTGGAACTGCGACAAAGGGCGCTGGGCGTTCGCCTACGCCGCTCAGCCCGACCGACTCGCCACCCCCCTCGTCCGCGACCGGCACGGCAACCTGCGCGAGGCATCCTGGGTGGAGGCGTTGCGCACCGCCGCCGAGGTTCTCCGCGCCGCTCGCGGCCGGGCCGGGGTCCTCACCGGCGGCCGGATCACCGCCGAGGACGCATACACCTACGCCCGCTTCGCCCGAACCGTACTGGCTACCAACGACATCGACTTCCGGGCGCGGCCGCACACCGCCGAGGAGACCGGCTTCTTGGCCGAGGTCGTCGCGGCTCGGCCCGACGACCTCACCTACCGCATGCTCGCCGCGGCACCGTCCGTGGTGCTCGCCGGGTTCGAACCGGAAGAGGAATCCCCCATCGTCTTCCTGCGGCTGCGTCGCGCGGTGCGCACCACCGGCCAACAGGTCCACGCCATCGCACCGTGGCGCAGCCCGGGCGTCGAAAAGCTCGACGGCACCCTGATTCCCACGGCACCGGGTGCCGAGACCGCGGTCCTCGACACCGACGCCACCGCCGCGCTGCTGTCCGAGCCCGGATCGGTGCTGCTGGTCGGGGAGCGTCTCGCACAGTCCCCCGGGGCGTTGTCGGCAGCGGTGCGCCTCGGGCGGCGCACCGGCGCCCGGCTCGCGTGGATTCCGCGACGGGCCGGCGATCGCGGCGCACTCGAGGCCGGCGCCCTACCCATCCTCCTGCCGGGCGGGCGTCCGGTGGCCGATGCGGCCGCTCGCGCACAGGTCGCCGCCCTGTGGGGAGTCGACGATCTCCCATCGACTACAGGCCGCGACACCACCGGAATCCTCACCGCGGCACGACATGGTGCCCTCGACGCGCTCGTGATCGGCGGCGTCGACCCCGCCGACCTACCGGACCCAGAGAAGGCACTCGATGCCGTCGAGGCGGCCGGATTCGTGGTGAGTCTGGAGATCCGCATCTCGGCGGTCACCGACCGCGCCGACGTGGTGCTGCCGGTCGCGGCAGCACCGGAGAAGTCCGGGATGTTCGTCGACTGGGAGGGACGGGCACGACCGTTCCCCACCGCGCTGCGCGACACCGGTCGCCTGCCCGACCATCGGGTGCTCGACGCGCTGGCCCGCAGCGTCGGCGTCGACCTGGAATGCGGTGAGATCGATGCTATCCGCGCCCAATGGGATCGCCTCGGTCCGTGGACCGGGCCACGCCCGCACACCGAAGTCCCGGCACCGCAACCCGCCTCACCACCCGGCGCCGGGCAGGCGATCCTCTCGACGTGGCATCTGCTCCTCGACGACGGCCGCCTCCAGGACGGTGAACCGTTCCTCGCCGGCACCGCACATCCGGCGCCGGCGCGGATGTCGCAGACAACCGCGGCCCGTGTCGGCGCCCGTCACGGTGAGGACATCGAGGTCGCCACCGGCCGCGGGCACCTCACGCTGCCGCTGCACATCACCGACATGGTCGACGACACCGTGTGGGTACCGACGAATTCGCCCGGCTCCGCGGTGTATTCGCAACTGCGTGCCCAGGCCGGTGACATCGTCGCCGTCCGTCCGGCGGGAGGTGCGTCGTGAACATGGCGGCCACCGACCATCCCGCTCTCACCGATTTCGGCCACGACCCGTGGTGGCTGGTGGTCATCAAGGCCGTTGCGGTCTTCGCCTTCCTCATCGTCAACCCGCTAGTCGCGATCCTGGCCGAACGGAAGATCATGGCCCGCATGCAAACCCGCCTCGGGCCGAACCGGGTGGGCCCACACGGGATGCTGCAGAGCCTCGCCGACGGCGTCAAACTCGCCCTGAAAGAAGGCATCACACCGTTCGGTGTCGACAAGGTGCTCTACCTGCTCGCCCCGATCATCGCGGTGGTGCCGGCGATCATGGCGTTCGCGGTGATTCCGTTCGGCCCGACGGTGTCGGTGTTCGGTCATCACACCCCATTGCAGTTGACCGATCTCCCGGTGGCCGTGCTGTTCATCCTGGCGATGGCCTCGATCGGTGTCTACGGGATCGTTCTGGCCGGCTGGTCGTCGGGCTCGACCTACCCGCTGCTCGGCGGCCTGCGGTCGACCGCGCAGGTCATCTCCTACGAGATCGCCATGGGCCTGACCTTCGCCGCGGTGTTCCTCGAGGCCGGCACCATGTCGACCTCGGGAATCGTTGCCGGCCAGCACAACTACTGGTACGGGCTGATCATGTTGCCGTCGTTCGTCATCTACGCGGTGTCGATGGTGGGGGAGACGAACCGTGCGCCGTTCGATCTGCCCGAGGCCGAGGGCGAGCTGGTCGGCGGATTCCACACCGAGTACTCGTCGCTGAAGTTCGCGATGTTCATGCTCGCCGAATACATCAACATGGTGACCGTGTCGGCGCTGGCCACCACCTTGTTCCTCGGCGGCTGGCAGGCGCCGTGGCCGCTGAGTCTGTGGGCCGGGGCGAATTCCGGCTGGTGGCCGATCCTCTGGTTCACCATCAAGGTCTGGGTGTTCATGTTCGTGTTCATCTGGCTGCGCACCAGCCTGCCGCGCCTGCGCTACGACCAGTTCATGAACCTGGGATGGAAGGTGCTCATCCCGGTGTCGCTCGCCTGGGTGATGGTGGTGGCGCTGATCCGGGCGGCCGTCGGGACCGGACACGGTGACCTGATCCGCCCGATCGTGACGGCGGCGGTCGGTCTGGTGGTGACGCTGCTGCTGTTCTGGCTGATCCGCCGCGTCGTCCGCCCGCCCATCCCGCAGCCACCTGCGATATCTCCGAAGTCGGTGTCGGACTCGGCTTTCGACCCGATGGCCGGTGGTTTCCCGGTTCCGCCGCTCCCCGGCGCCACCGCTGCGGTACGCAACCCGAAGGAGACGACCGATGCCTGATTTCTTCAAGCCGCTCGCCGGAATGGGTGTGACATTCTCGTCGATGTTCGCCCCGACCGTGACCGAGCAATACCCGGAGGAGAAGACGCCCACCGCGCCGCGCTATCACGGTCGCCACCAACTCAATCGGCACCCCGACGGGCTGGAGAAGTGCGTGGGCTGTGAACTGTGTGCGTGGGCGTGCCCGGCCGACGCGATCTTCGTCGAAGGCGCCGACAACACCGATGAACAGCGGTATTCACCGGGCGAACGCTACGGTCGCGTGTACCAGATCAACTACCTGCGGTGCATCGGCTGTGGCCTGTGTATCGAGGCGTGCCCCACCCGCGCCCTCACGATGACCAACGACTACGAGATGACCGACGACAACCGGGCCGACCTGATCTACGAGAAGCAGCAGCTCCTCGCACCACTGCCGCCCGGGACCGATCCGACTCCGCATGACATCACCGCCCAGGTGACCGACGACACCGCGCCGCGTGAGGTCGACTACTACCTCGGCCGGGTCGGTGCCGACGGTACGGTTGCCCCCGACGGCACGGATCCCGATGGCACGGTTGCCCGTGACAAGGGGCTTCGGCCGTGACCGGCACGGTCCTCGCGTGGCAGGCGGCACAGGCCGGCACCGGTCTGTCCAGCACCGCGCTGGCCGACGCCGGACGCACCTCCACCGGTGAGGCCGTGCAGTTCTGGATTCTGGCGGTCGTCGCGGTGGCCGGTGCCCTCGGCGTCGTCGTCGCCACCAAGGCCGTCTACTCGGCAATGTTCCTGGCCACCACCATGATCGTGCTCGCGGTGTTCTACGTCGCACAGGGAGCGTTGTTCCTCGGGGTCGTACAGGTCGTCGTCTACACCGGCGCGGTGATGATGCTCTTCCTGTTCGTGCTGATGCTGATCGGCGTCGATTCCGCCGACTCGCTGGTGGAAACCATTCGCGGGCAACGTATCGCCGCGGTGTGCGTGGGCCTCGGCTTCGGCGCGTTGCTGTGCGGGGGCATCGGCGCCGCAACGGTTGCGGTCACCACCTCCCCCGCCCCCACCACGGCAGCTCCGCCCGGCAACAGCAACGGGGCGGTGCAGGCGATCGCCCAATTGATCTTCGTTCGCTACCTGTGGGCGTTCGAACTGACCGGGGCACTGTTGATCACCGCGACCCTGGGCGCCATGGTCCTCGCCCACCGAGAGCGCTTCGGCCCGCGCCGCACCCAGCGTGAACGCTCGATCGAGCGCTTCCGCACGGGCATCGACGTCTCGCCGCTGCCGAGCCCTGGTGTGTTCGCGCGCCACAACGCCGTCGACATCCCGGCGCTCTTGCCCGACGGGAGCCCGGCCGAATTGTCGGTCAACGCCATGCTGCGGGCACGTCACCCACAGACCGGCGACGACGGAACGGAGGTCTCGCAGCGATGAACCCCGAGAACTACCTGTATCTCGCGGCGATCCTGTTCGCCATCGGAGCCGCCGGAGTATTGCTGCGCCGCAGTGCGATTGTCGTGTTCATGTGCATCGAACTGATGCTCAACGCCGCCAATCTGAGTTTCGTGACCTTCGCCCGGATGCAGCACAGCGTCGACGGACAGGTCATCGCCTTCTTCACGATGGTGGTCGCGGCAGCCGAGGTCGTCATCGGGCTGGCGATCATCATGATGATCTTCCGATCCCGACGGAGCGCGTCGGTCGACGACGCGGCCCTGCTGCGCAGATGAGGAGGATGGCGTGAGTACGCAGACCTCGGCGGACATCGTCTGGCTGGTGCCGGTGCTGCCGCTGCTCGGCGCCGTGGTGCTGCTCCTGGCAGGTCGGCGTGCCGACCGCGCGGGACACATCCTTGCATGCGTACTGGCCGCGGGATCGTTCTGTGTGGCAGTCGTTCTCGCCGTCGGGATGGCCGGGCGGACCACTGCCGACCGCCCCGTCCATCAGGTGCTGTTCACCTGGCTGCAGGTGGGACCGGCCACACCCGGTGGCAGCGGCGGGCTGTCGGTCGACATGGGGATCCACCTCGACCAGCTGTCGATGTGCTTTGTGCTGCTGGTCACCGGTGTCGGCACCCTGATCCACATCTATTCCATCGGGTACATGGCCGACGATCCCGACCGGCGCCGATTCTTCGCCTACCTCAACCTGTTTCTCGCCGCCATGCTGGTGCTGGTTCTCGCCGACAACTATCTCGGGCTCTATCTCGGTTGGGAGGGAGTCGGTCTCGCGTCTTACCTGTTGATCGGATTCTGGCAGCAACGGCCCGCGGCCGCCACCGCCGCCAAGAAGGCCTTCGTGGTCAATCGTGTCGGTGACGTCGGCCTGGCCATCGCGCTGATGGTCATGTTCGCATCCTTCGGATCGGTGTCCTTCGCAACGGTGTTCGCCGGCGCGGGGGACGCCGGCCGAACCACGGTGACCGCCTTGGGTTTCCTGCTGTTGCTCGCCGCATGCGGCAAATCGGCCCAGGTGCCACTGCAGTCGTGGCTCGGCGACGCCATGGAGGGTCCGACACCGGTGTCCGCGCTGATCCACGCCGCGACCATGGTCACCGCGGGGGTCTACCTCATCACCCGATCCCATGCGATCTTCGATCTGGCCCCCGATGCGCGTCTGGCCGTGGCCGTCGTCGGGGCGGTCACGCTGTTGTTCGGCGCCATCATCGGCTGCGCCAAGGACGACATCAAGAAGGCGCTCGCGGCGTCGACGATGAGCCAGATCGGGTACATGGTGCTCGCGGCGGGACTCGGCCCGGCCGGCTACGCCTTCGCCATTCTGCATCTGCTCACCCATGGCTTCTTCAAGGCCGGCCTGTTCCTCGGGGCCGGTTCGGTGATGCATGCGATGAACGACGGGACCGACATGCGGCGCTTCGGTGGGCTGCGCACCGTCCTGCCGATCACGTTCGCCACCTTCGGGATCGGCTATCTGGCGCTCATCGGTGTGCCACCGTTCTCCGGCTTCTTCTCCAAGGACCCGATCATCGAGGCCGCCTTCGGCTCCGGCGGTGTCCGCGGCGTTCTCCTCGGCGGCGCGGCCCTGCTGGGAGCGGGGATCACCGCGTTCTACATGACCCGCATCATGCTGATGACGTTTTTCGGTGAGCGCAGATGGGATTCCGACGTGCACCCGCACGAGGCCCCGAAGATCATGCTGGGACCGATGATCCTCATCGCGATCGGCTCGGCCGTCTCGGGAGCGCTGCTGGTCGCCGGCGACGTCCTGGTGACGTGGCTCGAGCCCGTGGTCGGCGAGCAGCACACCCGATTGCCCTTCCCCACCTGGGTGTTGACGGTGATCATCCTGGTGGTTGTGGCCGTCGGCGTGGCGATCGCCTGGGCCGGCTATGCGCGCGCGCCCATTCCGATCACGGCGCCGGGCAAGGTCGGCACGTTGACCACGGCCGCGCGCCGTGACCTCTACGGCGACACCGTCAACGAGCGACTCCTCATGCGCCCCGGCCGGACGCTCGCCCGCGGGCTCGACGTCCTCGAATCGGAGGGCATCGACGGTGCCGGTGTCGGGGTGGGCGCTCTGGTGACCGCATCGAGTGAGCGGATCCGTCTGTGGCAGAACGGTTACGTCCGCTCGTATGCGTTGTCGATGCTGGCCGGCGCCGCCGTGGTGATCGTTGCGGTCCTGCTCATGAGGGGATGGTAGAGGCGATGGGCTGGTTGACGATCCTCTGGCTGGTCCCGGCGGTGGTGGCCGTCGGTGTGGTGGCGGTGCCGGCCTCGAGGCCCGAGATCGCCAAGTGGGCCGCGCTGCTCGGCACGCTGGCCACCCTGGCGGTCGCCATCGGGCTGGCGATCGGATTCGACCCCGACGGCGCGCGCTACCAGTTCGTGTCGGACGTCGCGTGGATTCCGTCGTTCGGCGCCCGTTACGAACTCGGCCTCGACGGCGTCGGTCTGATTTTGATCCTGTTGACCGCGGTCCTCCTGCCGATACTCGTCCTCGCCGGGTGGCGTGACGCCGATCATGCAGGTTCCCTGGATCATTCGGCGGGACGCCGCCAAAAGGGGCCGCACACCTACGTCGCATTGATGCTGGCACTCGAGGCGATGGTCCTGATAAGCTTCGTCGCCACCGATGTGCTGCTGTTCTACATCGTCTTCGAGGCGATGCTGATCCCGATGTACTTTCTGATCGGCGGATTCGGCAGCGGTGGCCATCAGGCAGCCGCGGCCGTGAAGTTCCTGCTGTACAACCTGTTCGGCGGCCTGCTCATGCTGGCAGCGGTCATCGGACTCTACGTGGTGACCGCGCGCTCGGACCTGGGCGCCGACGGCCGCGGAACCTTCAGCCTGCCGGCAATCACCGACGCCGGCGCCGGCGGACACCTCGCCGCGGGCACCGGTGTCGAAGCATTGCTGTTCGGCGGCTTCATGATCGCCTTCGCCATCAAGGCGCCACTGTGGCCGTTCCACTCGTGGTTGCCGGATTCGGCGGTGGCGGCCACTCCCGCGTCGGCGGTGCTCATGATGGCCGTCGTCGACAAGGTCGGGACGTTCGCGATGCTGCGGTTCTGTCTGCAGCTGTTTCCCGACGCGTCGAAAACCTTTGCACCGCTGATCATCGCGCTGTCGGTGGTCGGCATCGTCTACGGTGCGATCCTGGCCATCGCGCAGACCGACATGATGCGCCTCATCGCATACACGTCGATCTCGCACTTCGGTTTCATCATCCTCGGCGTGTTCGCGATGACCACCCAGTCGCAGAGCGGCGCCACGCTGTACATGGTCAATCACGGCATCTCTACGGCTGCGTTGTTCCTGATCGCCGGCTTCCTCGTGTCGCGGCGGGGTAGCCGTCTCATCGCGGACTACGGCGGCGTCGCCAAGGTCGCGCCCGTCCTCGCCGGCACCTTCCTGGTGGCCGGTCTCGCGACCCTGTCGCTACCCGGCCTCGCACCGTTCATCAGTGAATTCCTGGTTCTCATCGGTACTTTCACCCGATACCCGGCCGCGGCGATCGCCGCCTCGAGTGCACTGGTGCTCTCGGCGATCTACGTCCTGTGGCTCTACCAGCGCATGATGGGCGGTCCCCCCAAACCTGTCGAAGGTCCGGGCGCCGCCCGCAAGACCATGCCCGATCTTCATCGACGGGAACGTCTCGTCGTCGCCCCACTGCTGGCCCTGCTACTGGTGTTCGGGTTCTTCCCGCAGCCCCTGCTGAATCTGATCACTCCCACGATCGCGCACACGATGTCGTCGGTGGGCCGAGACAATCCGGCGCCCACGGTGTCGATCCCGAATCCCGGAGGCCCCAGGTGATCACCACTGCGATGTCTGCCATCAGCCCACCCGACGTCGAATACTCGCTTCTTGCACCGATGTTGATCGTCTTCGGTGCCGGCGTGGTCGGGGTGGTGGTGGAGGCGTGCGCGCCGCGTGCCGGACGGTGGCGCGTCCAATTGGTGCTGTCGCTCACGGGATTGGCGGCCGCGCTGGCGGCGGTCATCATGCTCGCCGTCAACATCACCGACAACGGCGGCCGGGGCCGCACAGCCGTCTCGGGGTCGGTGGTCCTCGATCGGCCGGCACTGTTCCTGCAAGGGCTCTTGTTGGTCATTTCGATTCTCGCCGTGGCGTTCATGGCCGAACGTGGTCTCGAGCGCGTCGTCGCACCGTCGACCCGCCGGGCGCCGCACCGGACCGCCGGACCGGTCGGGGGGCGGCGGATCAGCGACGGTCCCGGTGCGGCCGCACAGGCCACCCTCGCGGGCGCGCCCGCCGACATGTTCACGCCCTCGGGCGCGAGCACCCCGAATTCCGATGACGAGTTCGTCGCGACCCGGGCGGGTGCGGTGAGCACCGAGGTCTTCCCGCTGACCTTGCTCGCGATCGGCGGCATGATGCTGTTCGTCGCCTGCGGTGACCTGCTCACCATGTTCATCGCGCTCGAGGTGTTCTCGCTGCCGCTGTATCTGCTGTGCGCGCTCGCGCGGCGCCGCCGGTTGCTCTCGCAGGAGGCGTCGCTCAAATACTTTCTGCTCGGCGCGTTCTCGTCGGCGTTCTTCTTGTTCGGCGCGGCGTTCGTCTACGGCGGCACCGGGTCGCTGGATCTGCGCGCGATCGGCTCGGCCGTCGACCGGGCGGCGGCCGGCTCCACCGGCGACGTCGTACTGCCGTTGATGGGACTGGGGTTGCTGGCGGTCGGCCTACTGTTCAAGATCGGTGCGGTGCCGTTCCATTCGTGGGTGCCCGATGTGTATCAGGGGGCACCCACGCCGGTCACCGCCTTCATGGCGGCCGCCACCAAGATCGCCGCATTCGGTGCGCTGCTGCGCGTGTTCTCCGTGAGCTTCGGAGCGCTCGCCGACGAGTGGAAGCCGGTGCTGTGGGCGGTGGCGATCGCGACGATGCTCGTCGGTGCGGTGATGGCCGTGACGCAGACCGATGTCAAACGGCTGCTTGCCTATTCGTCGATCACCCACACGGGGTTCATTCTGCTCGGACTGATCGCCTTCGATGCGGCCGGGGTGAGTGCGGCCTTGTTCTACCTTGCCGCATATGCGTTCTCGACGTTCGGTGCCTTCGCGACGGTGGCCGTGGTGCGCGAGCCGGCCGCATTCGCCGGGTCACGCGGCGGGGTGTCGGGTCCGCACCTGTCGGGCCGCGAGGCGACCGGACTGGATCAGTGGGCGGGATTGGGTCGCCGCTATCCGCTTGTCGGAGCGATGTTCTCGATGTTCTTGCTGGCATTCGCCGGAATCCCGCTGACGAGCGGGTTCATCGCAAAATTCGCGGTGTTCGCGGCGGTTGCGGGCAGCGGCGGGACCGTCCTGGTGGTCATCGGCGTGCTCAGCAGCGCCATCGCCGCCTACTTCTACATCCGCATCATCGTCACGATGTTCTTCGCCGACGTCCCCGTCGACGCGCCACATGTGGTGCGGCCCAGCGCGTTGACGACCATACCGATCGCCTTGTGCGCGCTGGTCACCCTTGTGCTCGGATTCTTCCCGCAGCCTCTGCTCGACCTCGTCGGGGCCGCAGGCTCGTTTCTCTGAGTCAGACGAACAGCGGCACGGTCGTCCCGTGTTCGACACCGTAGGCGTCGACGATCTTGTTCAGTTCGCCCTGCATGTAGAAGGTGTGCAAGCCGAACACGAATCCGAGTAGCCAGCACAGCGTCGGGTTACAGGTTTCCGGGAGGCCGGCGCTGCGTTGCGCCTCGCGAATGCGCTTGCCGGTGTTGTGGAAGCTGATGATGGGCGCGACGACCGTCCAGCTGAGCAACAGGACGACGAGCAGCGGGCCGACGGCCGAGATCTCCTTGCGCCGGTCGAATGCGGCGAGTTCCTTGTGGATCTTGTAGTACCACACCAGCGAGTAGATCCCGAGGGTGATCAGCGGCAGTCCCAGCCACACGGCCAGCGGATTGCGCTTCTTCATCTGCTGGCCGTCGGCGACAGGTCGCCGGCCACCCGGCACGGGCGCTTGATCGGACGGAAACGACTGTCCGGGAACGGGTCCCGATCCGAGCGGGGGCGGTGTGAACTGTTGGGGTGCCGGCTGGGCGGCGGGTGGACCCGGTGGGATGTGGGCGACGGGAGGCACCGCCGCAGCCGCACGTTCTCCCTGAGCCGGCGGATGACCCTGCGGCCCTCGCGCCGCCGGCGGTGTCGGTGCCGCGCCGGTCGGGATCGTCGGCCGGGTGTGCACCCGTGTCGGGGCGGACGACGGGGTCGGCGGTGCCGGCTGGAACTGTCCCGGGCCGCCATCAGGTCCGGAGGCGCGGCCCGGCGCGGGCGGCGGCTGCGTCGGATGGTGCGTCGTGGGAGCCTGCGAGGGCAGCGGCCGGCCCTGGTCGCCGTCGGGGTTCTGCGGTGTGGTCATGTGGCCAATGTTCGGCCATGTGCTGTCGGCGGTCCAGCGCATTCACCCATTCGACGGACCCAGGCAACATCCGCCGATCGCTGCACAGGAAGAGAGAGGTGTGGCGGAAACGCCGTCAGCTCTGTCTCTCGAGGTTGCGCTGTCGCTGGGCGGCTCAACCCCAATCGACGGGTGGACACCCGTCAAGTTTCTTCGCACATACTCCGGACGTGTAAAAAATCCGAGAAAAATTTCACACGAAACGCGAGATTGTCAGTAGCCTCGGCGACATGACCTGGGAACCCGACAAGCCATACAACTCATTGCCGCCACCGCCTGACGCGGACATGCTCGAGAGCAGGGCTGTCCTCAAGGCTGCGATCGGCGCAAGCACCGCTCTCGCCAAACTGGACCAGGCCGCAGTTTCGATGCGCAACCCCACGGTCCTGATCAATTCGATACCAGTCCTGGAGGCACAGGCCAGTTCTGAGATCGAGAACATCGTGACCACGACCGATGAGCTGTTTCGCCATATTGACGACGATGCCGCGGCCGCCGACCCGGCCACGCGGGAAACTCTGCGCTACCGCACCGCGCTGCGAGCGGGGTTCGCGCTGACCCAAGAGCGTGGTCTCACTGCCTCAACCGCGTCTGCGGTGTGCAGCACAATCAAGGCTCGCGAGATGAGGTTCCGCGCCATTCCGGGAACGAGGATCGCGAACCCCGGGACCGGCGAAGTCATCTACAGTCCCCCGGAAGGCCGTGACCTGATCGCGGACAAGCTCACCGAGTGGGAGCGATTCGTCCACAACGACGTCGACAGCCTGAATCCCCTCGTGCGCATGGCCGCAGCCCACTACCAGTTCGAAGCGATCCATCCGTACTCAGACGGCAACGGCCGGACCGGAAGAATCCTGAACGTGTTGATGCTGGTCGAGGCGGGACTACTGCGGATGCCCGTCCTGTATCTGTCGCGCTACCTCATCGACACGAAGAACGAGTACTACCGACTTCTTCTTGCGGTGACGTCCGAGCAGGCTTGGGAAGAGTGGCTGCTGTATATCTTGGCGGGCATCGAGAGCACCTCACTCACGACACTGCACAAGATCGACGCCATCCATGAGCTACAAGACAGCTTCGGGCAACGCTCCCGCGCAGTGTCCAGGGGTGCAGCGCACTCCGAGTTCCAGTCACTCCTGTTCGAGCAGCCCTACTGTCGGATCAACACCGTAGTCGAGCGATGCGACGTGTCCCGACCGACCGCCACCAGTTGGCTCAGCGCGCTGGTCGACGCCGGTCTCCTCCAAGACGTCAAAATTGGGCGTGAACGCCTTTTCATCAACCGCCGGTTCCTAGAGCTCTTGGCTCGCGCGGAGCCTCCGCAGACGTAGAAAAGACTCGCGACATCCGCGGAACGCGACAAGAAGCAGGTGAAAAGGCCTCGGTGAAAACGGAAACACCCTCCCACCTGCATAGATGGAAGGGTGTTTCTGGCGGTGGCGGAGGGATTTGAACCCTCGGTACGGGGTTACCGCACACAGCATTTCGAGTGCTGCACCTTCGGCCGCTCGGACACGCCACCGCCGAAGACTGTACCGCAGCGCCCCGACCAGCCTTAAATCGGCTGGTCAGGGGCTACGGGCGGGGTCAGTTGCCGCTGAGCTTGTTCTTGATGTCGTCGACCTTGCCCTTGACGGCGTCGGCCGCATCGGAGATCTTCTGCTTGCCCTCGGCCTGGGACTGGTCGCCCTTGCCTTCGTTCTTGAGGTCGTCGTCGTTGGTCAGGCTGCCTGCGGCTTCCTTACCACGACCCTTGAGGTCCTCGGTCTTGTTCTTGGCGTCATCGGACAGTGCCATGTGGGCCTCCTCTGCCGGGTGCACGCACCGCGCGCACATTCAAGGCGATCGGATGATGCGACAGGCCTCGTCTCGACCCGCCGGATGGTGCGGGTTCGGCGCCACGGGGCGACGCCGACCTTCCGCGTGGGGTTGCCCCCGTCGTCCACCGTACCGATCGTTCAGGGCCTTGTCAGTGCTTCCACTTGCCCTTCAGCTCGTCGAATTTTCCCTTGGCGGTACCGAGTGCGCCCTGGACCTTCTCATTGTCGGCGAGTTCGGTCAGCTTCTCCTTTGCCGTACCGATGGCCTCGTTGACCTTGGGGTTCTCGGCGATCTCGCCGATCTTGCCCTTCGCGGTACCGAGTGCCTCGTTGACCTTCGGGTTCTCGGCGAATTCGCCGATCTTGCCCTTCGCCGTACCGATGACCTCGTTGACCTTGTCACTTGCGTCGGACATGACGTCCTCCTGATGTCGGGGTGATAGTCGGATCCGTCCGAATCCCTTGTGCTCAATCTGCCACATACCAGCACCGGACGAGAGGTATCGAACGCGCATGCGCACAAAGGGTGCGCGCGCGGTATCAGCCGTCGCGCCGCACGGTGAAGAAGTCGACCATCAGCTCGCGGCATTGCGCCTCGAGGACCCCGCCACGCACCTGCGGCCGATGAGTCAGCCGCGGATCTCGAACGACATCCCAAAGTGAGCCGACCGCACCGGTTTTCGGCTCCCACGCCCCGAAGAGCAACGTCTCCGCCCGGGCCAGGCCGATCGCGCCCGCACACATGGTGCACGGTTCGACGGTGACCGCGATGGTGCAGCCGCCCAGCCGCCAACCGTCCCCGAAGGCTGCTGCCGCGGCCCGCAGCGCGAGGATCTCCGCATGTGCGGTGGGATCGGCATCGGCTTCACGCCGGTTCGCGGCGCGCGCGAGCTCGATGCCGGCCGGGTCGAAGACGACGGCCCCGATCGGCACGTCGTCATCACCGGAGAGCCTGGCGGCATCGAGTGCGGCGCGCATCATCGACTCCCACGCCTGGATCTGCGTGGCGCCGGCAGGAGTCGGGTCGGTCAATGTCCCAGTGCGTCGAGCACGCTGGAGAGCTCGTCGGCGAACCCGAGGCGGGCCGCGATCATCCCGATCTGCTCGTCGGCATAGAGGTCGGTGTCGCCGACGATGACGCCCATGACGGGTTCCGGTAGACCCAGATCCGACAGGATTGCCAGATCGCCCTCTTCCCACGGGTCGACGTCGTCGAGCTCATCGGGATCGATGTCGGGCACGTCGATGTCGAGGGCGTCGAGGACGTCGGCGGCGACGTCGTAGTCGATGCTCGCGGTGGCATCGGAGATGAGCATCCGCGCGCCGCCCGGGGCGGGCCGGATCACGATGAAGAACTCCTCGTCGATGTCGAGCAGTCCGAAGACCGCTCCCGCCGACCGCAGGTCACGCAGCTGACGTTCGGCCGCCTCGAGATCGGTGAGTGCGGCCGATTTGAGAGCGGTGACCTTCCACGCCGCGTCCTCGCGCACCACCGCGACCGCGAAACCCTCGACACCGTCGACGGCGTCCTTGCTGTTGGAACCCGATACTCCCGCGCCGGCACCTGCCATGCAGGTCACGGTAGCCCGTTCGGGCCGAACTGCCCAAGTCCGGCCGACGTCGTGATCCCGGACGCCGAGACGATGTGGAAATCTGGGACCTGTGACGGACACACACAAGACGCCGGTCTGCATTCTCGGCCTTGGCCTCATCGGCGGGTCGATGCTGCGGGCCCTGGACGCATCGGGGCGTCGAACCTTCGGATACAACCGGTCGGCCGCGACCGTCGAGGCGGCCGTCGAGGCCGGCCATGACGCGTCCACCGACATCACCGCAACGTTGCGCCGCGCGTCGGACACCGGCGCGATGATCGTCCTCGCCACCCCGGTGACCACGATCGAACCGATCGTGTCGGCAATCGCCGAGCATGCGCCGGATTGCCTACTCACCGATGTCATCAGCGTGAAAGTGCCTGTCGCCGAGACCATCCGGCGGCTGTTCCCCGACGCGCGGTACGTCGGCGGACATCCGATGGCCGGCACCAGCCGGTCGGGGTGGGAAGCCACCGACCCGCAGCTGTTCACCGGCGCGATGTGGATGGTGACCACCGAGGACACCACCGACGCCGACGACTGGCGGCAGGTGGCCGAGCTGGCACTCACCCTCGGGGCCGCGGTGGTTCCGGCCGCCCCCGACGCCCATGACCGCGCAGTGGCCGCGATCTCGCATGTGCCGCACCTGACCGCGGCCGCGACCGCCGCGGTCGGCGCCGCGGAGAGCGACCTGGCCCTCCGGCTGGCTGCGGGCAGTTTCCGCGACGGCACCCGCGTCGCCGGCACCGCACCGGAGCTGCAACGAGCGATGATCGAGGCCAACAGCATCGCGGTACTCAACGCCCTCAGCGAGATCATCGACCGGCTGACCGCGGCCCGCGACGAGCTACGGGATCACGGCACGGTCGCGGTGCTCATCGACGATGGGTACCGCGCCCGGCTCGCCTACGAGGCGATGGCCGACGCCTCACGCGAGACGATCACCGGGACCGCGCCCGGTGAGCCCGGCTGGCAGCAGGAGATGCGACGGCAGGCCCATCACGGCGCCGTGTGGCTTGGGTGAACTCGGTCAGACGCGCGTGGCCAGACCCGGGTAGTCGATGACGAAACCGCTGTCGTCGACGGCCAGGGTCGTCTTCGCCACCGGCGAGGACACCCCGATGCCGTCCGGACCGGGCGTGTACTGCAGCGTTGCCGGTTCGACGGTGCCGGTCGGCAGATAGATGTAGACCACCGGCACCTCGACCGGATCGGCGGCGTCGGCGAGGTGCAGCCTGCGGATCGGCAGGGCGTTGAACATGGGTGACAGCGCGAGATCGACGTCCTCGGCGCCGCCGAAATCACCTTGTACGGTCTCGCCGCCGGCCTGGACCAGCCAATTGCCCTCCACGTCGCGGGAGATACCCAGCTGGGTTTCGCCGCCCACCTGGACGAGGTGGATCGACAGCCGCTTGGTGACGCCGACATCATTGGTGATCAGCTCATAGGATGCGGAGAATGCGTCGTGGTCGGCGGTGGCTGCGGCGATGATGCGGCCGTAGGCCTTCACCCGCGCGCCTTGCACGTTGAGGCGGACCTGCTCGAGACGTTCGGTGCCGACGCCGCGCCACGTGATCACGGTCTTGAACTCGGTCGCGGCATCGGTATCGGCCGCGTGCCGAGGGGCTGCTTGGGGAGAACTCACACGTCTACGGTAGCTACCCGGATGCGACGACACACGTCGAGTACTGGAACCCGGCGGCGGATCAGGCGATGCACGTCGCGGTGCGCCGGGTCGAGGTCGCGTCGACGCTGTCGTCGGCCACCGGCCGCCCGGCCACGGTGATCGTGCATTTGGCCGCGGAACCGTCCCCGGCGACGACCAGAAGGCGCAGCGGGTTGCGGCCCGCGGTGAAGGTCACCGTCCAGTTCGGGCGCGGCGCGAAATCGGTCCGTACCCCGACGTCGTCGACGTAGAGGATGGTGCCGGTTCCGTCGATGTCGACCGTATAGGTGACCTGCGCGCCCGGCGGGGCCGTCGACCCGCCCGGCGGTTGCTGCGGGCCGGTTCCCGGTAGTGACGGCTGGGTGGGCAGGACCGGAATCGAGTAGGTGTCGGTGGGCTGCGCCGTCGGCAGCGTCACCGTCGGTGTCTCCTCACGAAATGACCGGACGCCGAAGATGATCAGGCCCACGATCACCAGTCCCACGATGGTGAACGCGCCGATCGTGGCACCGGGCCCGGGTTCCACACCGCGACGACGCCGGCGTCGGCCCGCGGGCGGTCCGTCGCCGGGCCCACCGGAGCCGGGCCCTGCTCCGACCTGCCCGGGTCCCGGTTGCCCAGGTCCCGGTTGCCCAAATCCCGGCTGACCGGGCAACGGTCCGGTCACCGCAGATCCAGGGCCGGCGCGTCGAGTCGTCGCCGTCAGGTCGGCGGGCGCGTAGCGGGGGAGTCCACCTTCGGAGTAGCCCAATGGGGGATAGTCGCCCGGCAACAACGGCGTGCGGTAGTCGTCACCGGGTGGACCGCCACCAGCATCGGGCCGATGCCCGGTCGGCTGTCCCATGTCGCCACTCCCGATCCATGCCGGGCGGCCGGTCTGGCGCACCCGTGTCCAACACGTGCACTCTCGACCTTACGGACCGTCCACCGAGCGCTCGTCGGACTGTCGGTACCGGCGTCGGGGCGGCGAGAACCGGCCGGTGGAGACCAGATCAGGCGACGGGAGCCTCCTCCGGTTCCGGCGACGACGACCCGTACTTGAACTTCCCGTCCTCGAAGAACAGCGGATAGACCAGGCCGCCGATGAGGCCGCCGACCAACGGCGCCACCCAGAACGCCCAGAGTTGGGCGGGAGCGCCGTCGCCGTTGAAGAACGCGACCGCCGTCGAGCGCGCGGGGTTGACCGACGTGTTCGAGATCGGGATGGAGATGAGATGGATGAGAGTCAGACTCAAGCCGATCGCCAACGGCCCGAAGCCCTTTGGTGAGCGGCCGTCGGTGGCGCCGAGCACGACGATGAGGAAGAACGCGGTGAGCAGGATCTCGGTGATGAGCACCGCGGCCAGTGTGTAGTGACTCGGGCTGTGCTCGCCGTATCCGTTGGCGGCCATGTTGCCGGTGCGATGCCAGCCCGGTTTGCCCTGCCCTATCCCCCAGATCGCGAGGCCGGCGAGCAGACCGCCGGCGACCTGGGCGATCCAGTAGCCCGGCAGGTCTTTCCATTCGAGGCGACCGCTCACCGCGGCACCCAGACTGATCGCCGGATTGAAGTGCGCCCCGGAGATGTGCGCCAGGGCGTAGGCCATGGTGACGACGGTCAGACCGAACGCCAGCGCAACGCCGAGATAGCCGACGCCGATCTGGACGAGCGTCCCCTTGTCATCGCCTTCGGCAACCTGCTTGGCAGCGAAGACCGCGGTACCGCAGCCGCCGAGAACGAGCCAGAACGTGCCGAAGAACTCGGCCACGTATTTCGTGAACGGAGCAGGAATCATGACAACCTTTCAGAGTCTCGTCAGCACACAAGTAACCTGAGCACCTCTTGCCCCAGTAGTTGACACCTGTTTCGCCGGGTTTCGTAACCCGGCTCACTAAACGGTGACCGGGTCGAGACGCGATGGTGATGCAACCCCGCCGTCGGCCGTGGCGAACTCCGGCCGAAAAGTTGGTGTCCGACACTCTTCCGCAGCCGCGGACAGGTCATCCACGGACCGCCAGGCCGTGGTTGAACCGCGCGGCATCGGGAACAGTTGGGGTCACGCGGCGTCCGGCACCCGGACACCCACCCAGGACACCCGACCAGGGAGACGACATGGCACCCACCACCTACGAAGTACCTCTCGGCGATCTCACCGGCACACGTGCCGTCGTCACCGGCGCGAGTGACGGCATCGGCCTGCGGATCGCCACGGCACTGGCCGGTGCGGGTGCCGAAGTGATTGCCCCGGTGCGCAATTCACGCAAAGGACAGGCCGCCGCCGATCAGATCCGGGCCCTGCATCCCGAGGCAAAGGTCCAGTTGCGTGAGCTGGACCTGTCATCGCTGGCCGCGGTCGCCGACCTCGGCGCACAACTGCGCGCGGAGGGAGCCCCGATCCACCTGTTGATCAACAACGCCGGCCTGATGACGCCGCCCGAACGGGGCGTGACCACCGACGGCTTCGAGGTGCAGTTCGGCACCAATCACCTCGGCCACTTCGCGCTGACCGGCGCGCTCCTGCCGCTGCTGCGGGCCGGCCGGGCCCACGTGGTCACCCAGACCAGCATCGCCGCCCGCCGCGGCACGATCAACTTCGACGACCTGAACTGGGAACGCTCCTACGACGCGATGCGCGCCTACCGGCAGTCGAAGATCGCGTGTGGACTCTTCGGTCTGGAACTCGACCGGCGCAGCCGCGCTGCCGGGTGGGCAATCACCGCCACCATCTCCCACCCCGGCGTCGCACCGTCGAATCTGCTGGCCGCCCGGCCGGAGGTGGGCCGCGCGGCCGACACCGCCCAGGTCCGGGTGATCCGGCGGTTGTCGAAGCTCGGAATCCTCGTCGGCACCGTCGACAGCGCCGGGCTGCCCGCCCTGATGGCGGCGACCTCGGGCACCGGCGGCGAATTCTATGGGCCGCAGTGGCCTGGCAGCGCAGGAGGACCTCCCGGACGCCAGAAGCTCTGGAAACCGTTGCGTGACAACGACACTGCGGCGCGGCTGTGGTCGGTCTCGGCGGAGCTGACCGGAGTCGGCTACCTGTGAGAACTCAGGGCCGGTAGGCGAGCTCCTGGTTCGAGCGCAGAACCACCCGCTCCCCCATGGGCGTCCGTTCGATGAGCGGGATGTCGGCGCGGCCGGACTGGTTCAGTGCCCAGTGCAGTCGGTCGAGGTCGAAGGAGCGCTGCGTCACCACGACGCGGTAGGGGAGGTCGGTGAGCAGTTCACCCTTGCGGGTCTTCAGGCTGCTCGTCCCCGTCGGCCCGTTCGACCGGACGCCGATCTCGATGGTGCCCGGCTTGGATCCGGCGGTGAAGACCACCGCGCCGACACTCGTCCACGGCACCCGCGTCTGACGGACCATCAGCGTGAAGGCATTGCCCGTGAACCGGTTGCTGACGGTGAGGTACCTCGTCGGCACCGCGATGAGACCGACGATCAGCAGCCACCGGTTGACCGACTCCAACGGTGACCCGTCGCCGCCGATGGTTTCGAGCACGAACGCGACCACGGCCCACACCGCCAGGAACGCCGCGACGGCGCCGACGAGGACCAGCGGCCCGAACGGAATACCGATTCGGTAGCGAACGCCCGACATGATGTGCCGCGACCAAACCGTGGCACCCGCGCAGATCACCCCGGCGATGAGCAGCGCGATCCAAGCGGGTCGTGCAGTGATGTCGTCGACGAGATATCCGAGGGCGACCGCCGCGGCCAACCCCGCGATCAGCGTGAAGAACAACACGAACTTGCCGCGTTGCATCGCCTTCCCTGCGGTCTGCACCGCGTAGTCGTGGGTTACCGGGGTCAGCGAGTAGCCGGGCATGGACGACATCATGACCGGTCGGCGCGGTGTCGCCCAAGCCGGGGCGATGAGTGTCCTTCGCCTGAAGGACCCCGGGGCAACATCGGAAACACCTCCTGCACCAGTAGCGGCGCGAGGTCGGCAGGCAACGGCGAACCGTCGAGCGGCTGCCAGCGCAGTTCGGCGATCTCCGCTGCCGCGACGATGCCGCTCGTGGCCCGATCAATGGCGCCGGGCCACACGAAGACCGCCGCTTCGACGTCGAATCCGTCCTCGTTTGCGGCTGCGGAGCGGTGCACACCGTAATCCTGCAGCGCCGCACCGTCGAGGTGTAGCCGTAGTTCCTCGGCGCACTCGCGAACGGCCGTCTGCAGCGGCGTCTCCCCCGGCTCGGGTTTGCCGCCAGGAAACATGAAGCGGTCGGTGTCCCGTTTACGGACGGTCAGGACTGCTCCGGTGGCGTCGCGCAGCACGACCGCGCTGACACGGATCACGAACGGAACAGTCATTCGGCGGAGTCTACCGAGATGCGATGTCTACCGGGGTGCGGTGCACCGGTCGGGTTGGGTGCGGCGGCGCGAGCGGCGGAAACGAAGAAACGCAGGCCGGATAACATATCCAGAACTGCGTTCTCACCTGTGCGCCCGAAGGGATTCGAACCCCTAACCTTCTGATCCGTAGTCAGATGCTCTATCCGTTGAGCTACGGGCGCGTGCATGTTCAGTTGTCGTGCTGTTCAGTAGTCATGCTCTTCAGTTGTCACCGCGGTCGGCGCGACTGCGGTCGGCGGAGGCGAGAGGATTTGAACCTCCGGTCCCGTTTTAGCGAGACAACTCATTAGCAGTGAGTCCCATTCGGCCGCTCTGGCACGCCTCCTAGCGGAGTCCTTTCGAACTGCCGAAGCGAAAGATTACACACCGGCCGCCCACGGAAGCAAACCGCGCGGTCACCGTCCCGCAGCGGTTGTCGGATGAGTCGCCGAGCGGACCATCCGACAACCTCTGCGCGGCCGGGACCTACAGTTGACGGGTGAGCTTCCGCATCCGCCCAGACCTCGACGACCTGCCCGTCTACGTGCCCGGCAAGACGTTTCCGGACGCGATCAAACTCGCCAGCAACGAGGTCACCCACCCGCCGCTCCCGTCGGTTCTCAAGGCGATCACGGCGGCGGCGGCCGGGGTGAACCGTTACCCCGACAACGGGATGGTCGAGTTGACCGACACCTTGGCCAAGGAGCTCGGCGTCGGTCGCGAGGAGATCCAGGTCGGGTGCGGGTCGGTGATCCTGTGCCAGAACCTGATCCTGGTGACCTGCCGCCCCGGCGACGAGGTGGTCTTCGGGTGGCGCTCCTTCGAGACGTACCCACTGGCGACCCGACTCGTCGGTGCGACAGCGGTGCAGGTGCCCCTGACCGGTGACGACGTCTACGACCTGGCGGCGATGGCCGATGCCGTCACCGACCGGACCCGGCTGATCTTCGTCTGCAATCCCAACAACCCGACCGGGACCGTGGTCACGGCGGCCGATCTGCGTGAGTTCCTGAACGCCGTTCCCGACGACGTCGTCGTCGCCCTCGACGAGGCCTACATCGAATACGCACGCTTCGACGACGAGCACGCCTACGACGCGCTCGAACTGCGCCGGGAGTTCCCGAATCTGGTGACGCTGCGGACGTTTTCGAAGGCATACGGCCTGGCCGGTCTGCGCGTCGGCTATGCGATCGCCGATCCGGAGATCATCACCGCGCTCGGCAAGGCCCATGTGCCGTTCTCGGTCAACAGCGTCGCCCAGGCGGCGGCCCTTGCATGTCTGGCGGCCCGCGACGAGTTGCTCGCGCGCACCGACGCGGTGGTGGCCGAACGGCGCCGCGTCACCGAACATCTCCGTGCCGCCGGTTACCGGGTCCCCGACTCACAGGCCAACTTCGTGTGGCTCGACCTCGCCGAGCGGTCCCTGGAATTCGCGCAGGCCGGCGTCGACGCCGGAGTCGTCGTGCGCCCGTTCGCCGACGACGGGGTACGGGTGACCGTCACCCACGCCGACGAGAACGATCGCTTCCTGGCCTTCGCGCGTGAATGGCAGCAGGCGCGGGAGCCCCACACGAACTGAACCGACGGCGGCCGATCACGAATACAGGTGCCGGGAAACCGTCTTCCACGCAGCGGGCAGATCCCGCTCCCAGTAGGCCCAGGTGTGCGTGCCGATCAACCGGAACCCGTCGGTGTAGGCGATGTCGTGAGCCCGCATCTGCACCGCGAACTCCAACGAGCAGCGGTAGGCGCCTGCCTCCAGCGCCGACGACGACGCGGTGACCGCGGCCGGTGGTCCCTCGTCGGGTTGGATCTTGCGCGTCAGATCGAGCGGCCCGATCGCGCCCGACCCGGCGGAGATGAAGATGTCCTTGCCGCGCAATGCGTCGAGATGGAAACCGGGATCGTGCGATTGCCAGCCCGCGGACCCGAACGGACCCCACATGTTGGTGGCGTCGCCGCCGTCCCGACCGACCGTGGTGCGCACATACGCCTCGTTGGCCGGGCCGGAGACCGGCGGGCAGCCACTCAGTGACGCCAGCCCCGAATAGAGTTCCGGATGCCGGATGGTCAGCGCGAACGCCGCCTGCCCACCCATCGACAGTCCGACGACCGCGTTGCGGCCGTTGCCGTGGAAGGTCGAGTCGATCAGCGGGGGCAGTTCCTTGGTGAGGAAGGTTTCCCACGTCGGCTTGCCGAGCTTGGGATCGGCGCGCTGCCAGTCGGTGTAGAAGCTGCCTGCGCCGCCGACCGGGAGGACGACGTTGACGTTCTTGTCGGCGAAGAACCGGCCCGCATGCCCTTTGGTGATCCAATCGCTGACGTCACCCTCGGCTCCGGCACCGTCGAGCAAGTAGATGGTCGGGCGGGGACCGCTCGACCCGGCAGGTGTCAACACATTCAACTTGATCCGCTGCTTCATCGACGGTGAGTCGACCCAGATGTCGGTGCGCAACTCGCCCAAGGGCTTCTTCGTCACGATGCGCGCCTCGACGCGGGGAGCGGCATCGGCAACCGCAGGGGCGAGAACACCCGCTGCGAGAGCGCCGACACCGAATACGGTCGCGATCGTTGCGGCCACACGTCTTACCATCATCTTCTGTCCCATCCCCCGTCACTGCACACCAGAAACAACATCACCGCTCAGAAACAACATCACCGCTCAGAAACAACATCACCGCTCGTCGGACCGCGTCGGCACTCCCCAATGCACAACAACAGTCTGCTGGTGGAAGACTACTCGCGGGTAACAAGACAGTGAAGAGCACGACTCCATTTCACAGACAGCATTCAGGAGCGGACGACACGTGGGTGCCTCGAACATCGGCCGGAGTACAGCAGACACCGCAGCTCAAAGCGGTCTCGGCGCGGGCGAATTCGCCTTTGCCGCCGACGTACCGGTGCGCTGGTCCGACATGGATGCCTTCGGTCACATCAACCATGCGCGCATGGTGACGCTGATGGAGGAAGCCCGCATCGCATGGCTGCTGTCGGCCGGCGAGGAATACGCCCCGCTGATCAAGAGTGCGATGATCGTCCACGTCGAGATCCGCTACCAGAGTCAACTCCGCCACGACGACTCGCCGGTGCATATCGGCATGTGGATCAAGGGTTTTCGTTCCGTCGACTTCACGATCGGATACGAGATCCGCGGCGCGGATGCTGCCGCGACGAGCAAACCCGCATGTGTGGCGAGCACCCAGATGGCCGTCGTCGACATCGAGGCGCACTCCCTACGCCGGCTGACCGGCACGGAGAAAGAGCATTTGCGGGCCTGGTCCCGTTGACCGAAACGCGGTGCGGCGATCGGTCACGACGGCTCGTACCTGGCCGGCAATTCCCGGGGTACCGCCGGCGACAGACGCGAAATGTTGCCTTGTAAGACATCTCGATAGATTCGCAGCTGCTCTTCCCCGCTGCGAACCTGCTCGGACAGCCGTTTCGCGTTGTCCATCGAGATCTCCCGATCACCCGAGCGCGCCACCAGTGCATCGATCCGATCGTCGATCGTCATGGCCTTGTTGTATTCGGCGAGGATGCGCAGTTCGGTCGCGGCCGACTCGACCACGTGCGCCACCTCCGACAGCGCCTGCACCCGATCGATCAGT
This sequence comes from Gordonia sp. DT30, assembly GCF_049844915.1. Lineage (NCBI taxonomy): Bacteria > Bacillati > Actinomycetota > Actinomycetes > Mycobacteriales > Gordoniaceae > Gordonia > Gordonia sp. DT30. The sequence goes on from NZ_JBNCLY010000018.1 coordinate 43,425, forward strand.
TCCGACCACACCGGACGCAGCGTCGTCTCGCGCCGGTCGAGCTGCTCGGCGAAGGCCCGGTCGAAACCGCCGTTGCGTTTTGCCCGGTCCAGGTCGACGCGCACCGCGCGCAGCGCGATGACGTCGGTGGCGATCTCGGCGAGCTCGGAGTGCAGGTTCACCTGGGTGCGCTGGACGGCGAAGTGATCCGAACGCCACGCCGGATTCATCATGATCCGGTCGTAGTAGTGACCGGCGATGAACAGCAGTGCCTCGTATCCGTCGACGAAATTCGCCGACCCGGGCACCGCCGGGACCTGGGAATCGTGCGGGGTCGACGCCGAGATCTGACCGGCCCACTGCTCGACCTGCCGACTCCCCGACTTCGCCGCGACCTGACCGACGACGCCGGCAATACGTTCCACCGCAACGGTTCCGGCTCGGCGGACCGCTCGCATCGTGCCGACATTGGGCGTCGGGGTGCACAGCAACCCGGCGAACAGCCGCTCGCGCTCGTCCATCTCGAGGTAGACGTTCTCACGTCGTTCGCGGCGGATGGCGCGAGTGCTGCCGGCGAAGACACCTTTGCCGGTGACGATGGTCTTGTGCGCATCCTCACGACGGCGCACGAGCCCGTTCACCCGGTTGCGCATCATCGCGGCGAGGACGCCGGGCACCATCGGTCCCGACTGCTGTGCCTCGAGTTGAACGATCGCGCGCTGCAACCGGCGCATGTCCCCGAATCCGCCCGGCACCCTCGGCAGGGGCAGACCGGCCGAGACGCGACGGATGATGATGGCCCGTCCCGCCGGTGTCAGAAAGCCCGCGGCGACCAGAAGCGCGGCGACATCGGAGAGTTCCGGGCGTTCGCCCGGCACCGCCGAGCGATCGCACCACTGCCGGATCTCACCGCTGCCCGGTGCGCTGAAACGTGCGGCATCACCCCGGGATTCGCCGCCCCGGACTCTGTCATCGTCGATCATCTTCTCGCCTCTTCTGCCGCCCTGCCGTCATGCACCGATCGAGCACATACCCGTCGGGCACATATCCGTCGGGGTGCCGCATCCATGCTACCTGCGGGAACCGACCGTCCCGGGTGCCCGCGCACGCCACAGCGGCGAGGTCACGCGGTGTAGCGCCCACGCCAAGACGACGCTGACGGCTGCGGTCAGGACGAACGCGATGACGACGTTGCCGGTGAAGACGCGGTAACCGAGAACCGCCATCACCACCTCCAGAACGACGACGTGCACGCAAAACAGTTCATAGGAGATCTCGCCGACGAAGACCATCGGCCGGCTGCCGCACAGCCGCGCCCACCACGAGCTCTGGTCGGCGCCGGTCAGCGGGCCGACCACACCGACCGCGATCACCAGATACAGCACGTGTTTGACGATCGTCGCCGACGCGGTGGTCGGGGTGATCGTCGGTTCCCCGGCGAGCGCGCCACCGGCGACGACGAACGCCACCACCGCCGTGAGCACCCAGGTCGTGGCGTTCCAGCGCCGGATCACCGGGGCGCAGGCGGCGAGCAGCATTCCGCCGACGAACCATCCGAAGAAGGCGGGCGCCCAGAGCCGGGCCGTCGGATCGACCCCGGCGCTGCCCGCGACGATCACCGACCAGACGGGGCTGATCAGCAGCAACGGGACCAGTGCCGCAATGATCAGGTCGGGTCGCCAGCCGCCGGCGCGACCACCGAATCTGGCCACCCCGACGACCACGATCCAGGCGATCAGCGGCAGCACCAGGTAGAACACCGCCTCGGCGGCCAGGCTCCACATCTGGGTCAGCCCCGAGTGCAGGTGTCCCAGCCCGTACACCTGCGTCAGCGTCATGTTGCGCCAGAACCCCGACCACCCGGTCCCGGTCGGCGACACCTCTCCGGCCGGCGGGGCGATCGCGTAGAGCAGGTACACGCCGATGACGGTGATCCAGTAGACAGGCAGAACGCGGCGCGCACGGTGCCAGAAGTACCGGCCGATCGGCAGCGTCGTCGAGCCTTCCCCGGCATCTGCCGTTCGCCCTGACCCACGCTGCGCTGCGCGCACCCACGGTGAGAACAGCAGAAACCCGGAGAGCACAAAGAAGATGGCGACCCCGACCTCGAACCTCGCGAAGAGCCGGCCACCGTAGTCGTCGGTGTAGCGGCCGGTCCAGAATGCGGCGTGGGTCAGGCACACCGAGAGCGCGGCCACCGCGCGCACACCGGTGAGCGAGGGGACTCGGGACGCCATGGACCGATCCTGCCAGTCGCGCTGCCGTCGGAGTCCGGACAGGTGGCACGATGAAGCCATGGCGGGCACACCCTGGTCCGGGCACGGCGAGGTCGTCCGCGGGCAGATCTGGAAAGACGGGCACAAGGTCGACGGCTTCTCGCTCGAGAGCATCTCCGACCATCTCGACAGTCCCGACACCTTGATCTGGGCCGACCTCGACTGCCCGGCGCACGAGGATCTGGCCGCACTCGCCGAGGAACTCGATCTCGACAGCTTCGCCATCGAGGACACCATCGGCGCGGCCGAACGCGTGAAGACCGTCAACTACCGCGACTACAACTTCATGACGGTCTACGCGATCACCCCCACGAAGACCGGGGCCGGCTCCGACGCGGATGCCGGCGGGACACTGCCCGCCGGAGCCCGGGATTCCGGCCCGGACTCCGACACCGCCCCTCACGACAACGAACGCCTCGATCAGCACTCGCCGTTTTCCCACAAAGCCAAATCGTTTGTGCTCCATCGAATTTCGATTTTCGTCAAGAAGAACGCGCTGATCACGGTCCGCTTGACACCGGGATTCGACATCGACCAGGTGGTCGACCGGTGGGCGGAGATCGGCGGCGAGCAATACGGGATCGGCGCGTTGCTGCACGGTCTGCTCGACGTGGTGGTCGATGGTCACTTCGACGCGGTGCAGCGCCTCGACACCGACATCGAGGATCTCGAGGAGCTGCTGTTCGACGAGTCGGTCAGCGGACGAACGTTGCAGCGCAAGGCCTATGACCTCCGCAAGGATCTGGTGCTGCTGCGGCGGGTCGTCGTCCCGATGCGTGAGGTGATCGCCGGGATCCAACGGCGCCGCTACGAGAACGAGGCCCCGCCCGAGCTCGACCCGCACTTCTCCGACCTCTACGACCACGCGCTGCGCGCCGCCGAATGGACCGAATCGTTGCGGGACATGCTGACCACGGTGTTCGAGACCAACTTGTCGCTGGCCGACGCGCGCCTCAACACCGTGATGAAAAAGCTCACCGGTTGGGCCGCGATCATCGCCGTGCCCACCGCCATCACCGGCTTCTACGGACAGAACCTGCAGTTCCCGTTCTTCCAGACCACGGTCGGCTTCGCCATCAGCAGCACGGTGATCGTGGTCGCCATCGTCGCCCTGTACGTGATGTTCCGACGTCGCGACTGGCTCTGAGGCCACGGCCCGCCTGAGGAGTCCGGTCAGTACGACTGGCGCGCGGTCTGCGGATCCCCGTAGGTGATCGCACGCTCTCGGCGGGTGTCGGTCAGAAGCGTTGCCGCCCAGGTCACCAGCGTGCCGGTCCGGTTGCGGACCCCGGCGAGGAAAGCGATGTGGATGGCGCCCCACGCGAACCAGCCCAACCGTCCCGACAGTCGCAGCGGCCCGGTCTCGAGGATGGCGTTCTTTCGGGAGATGTATGCGGCACTGCCGAAATCGCGGTAGCGGAAGGCGGGTCGTTCGGTGCTGCCCTCGATCAACCCGGCGATCACCTCACCGGCATGACGGCCACCTTGCATCGCGACCTCCGCGACCCCCGGCAACTTCTTGTACGAGCTGATGTCACCGACGACGAAGATCTCGGGATGTCCGGGAACCGACAGGTCGTCGCCGACCGGGATGGTGCCGCCGCGATCCTGTTTCACGTCGAGTGCCTTGGCGAGCGCTCCCGCGAACGGAACGGCCTCCACACCGGTGGTCCACAACGTGGTCCGCGCCGGGAACCTGCGCACATGACCGGACTTCTTGTCCGTGATCTCGACGGTGTCTTCGGAGACGTCGGTGACGTGCACCCCGAAATACGTCTCGACCCCGAGGCGGTGCAGCGTCCGCAGTGCCTTCTTCGACAGCGACGGACTGAACGACGGCAGTACGCGGTCGTCACCTTGGAACAGCATCACCCGCGCCTCGTCGGGATCGATGCTGCGGAACTCCCGCTCGAGCGCATGATGCGCCAATTCGCGGATCTGACCGGCCAATTCGACGCCAGTGGGGCCGCCTCCGGCCACCGCGAAGCTCAACCACGGGCGCCGTTGCTCGGCGTCGGGCAGGGTTTCGGCCATCTCGAATGCGGCCATCACCTTGCGCCGGATCGCCAGCGCATCGTCGAGGGTCTTCATCCCGACGGTGTGCTCGGTCAGGTTCTCGTTGCCGTGATAGGAGGTGCGCATCCCGACCGCGACGACGAGGTAGTCGTAGTCGATCTCCGTCACCGTCGAGTCCAGGCGGGTGACCGTCACCTTCCGGGCCGTCGGGTCGATGTCGGTGGCCTCGGCGCAGCACACGTCGGCGTTGTCCTGGCGGCGCAGCAGATGCCGGATCGGGCTGCTGATCGAGCCTTCCGACAACAGGCCGGTGGCGCACTGGTACAGCAGCGGCTGGAACAGATGACTCGTCCCGCGGTCGATGACCGTCACCTTCGCGTCCGCGTGCCGCAGACGACGCGCCGCATGCATGCCGCCGAAGCCGGCACCGATGATGACCACGTGCGGCCGGTTATCCCGGCCGGTTTCGGACGCATCCATGACGCCGATTGTGGCAGAAACGACAGCGCGGCGAGCGCGCGTCAGCGTGTCGGCGGTGTCGCCGACGTCGCAGCCAGGGTCACCGCGCCGGTCACGGCGGTCACCGCGACCACCGATGGCCATCCGCCCATCTTCTTGGCCAGCGGGTGCGAGATCCCGAACGCGGCGAGATAGGTGCCGAGGAGTCCGGCGGCCACGGCGGGACCGCGGGAAGCAGCCCATTGCCGGGTCGAGTACACGCCGGCGGCGGTGAGGACCGCGCCCCCGAGTTCGCGCCGACCCGAGACGCGAAAGCTGCCATAGCCCCCGATCAGACCGACGACGACAGCGGGCACAGTGCGATCAATGGGCATGGGCGTCAGCCTAATACCGCGTGCGACACCCGCCGGACGCGCATATCCGATGCGGTTGCCCATTGCGGGCGCGGATGACTCGGGCGGCGGGCGAGATGATGAGGCCGGAATAGGCCTCGCCATGCGCGGCGTTGACGGGCACCGAACACCCAACAACGCAACCGCGGCCACGGTGTGACCACGGCACAGGAGGCATCGGATGCGAATCGGAATCATCGGAGCAGGTCACATCGGCGGGACGCTGACTCGTCGGCTTCGCGAACTCGGGCATGACGTGGCGGTGTCCAATTCACGTTCTCCGGAAACTCTCGCCGGTCTGGCGGCCGAGACCGGCGCGACTGCGGTGTGGGCCAAGGACGCCGCGCGTGACGCCGACCTGGTCATCGTGAGCATTCCGCAGAAGAACGTTCCGGACCTCGGCGACGGAATCGTCGATGGCCGCGCTCCGGGCGCACCAGTGATCGAGACGAACAACTACTATCCGCAGCAGCGTGACGGCGAGATCGCGGCCATCGAGGACGGCCTGCCCGAAAGTGCCTGGGTTGCCGAACTGATCGGGGCCCCGGTCTACAAGGTGTTCAACGGCATCTATTGGAAGCATCTCCTCGAGAGCGGAACTCCCGCCGGCTCTCCCGGCCGGATCGCACTTCCGATCGCCGGCGCCGACGGTCCCGGCCGCGAACGGGTGCACGCGATCGTTGATGAGCTCGGATTCGACCCCGTCGACGCCGGTTCGATCGACGAATCGTGGCGGCAACAGCCAGGAACCCCGGTGTACGGCAAAGACTTCGATGCCGATGCCACCCGCGCTGCACTTGCCCAGGCGACACCAGAACGCACGTCCGAGTGGTCTGCGCGAACGGTCTGACGTTCATCCAGACGACCATCTCCGCACGTCCCGGCCAGATCTCCGACATCTGGCCGGATTCGGTGCTCAACGCGAAACACGCACCGGCCGGGCGGCCGACGAATGACGGCGAGCCCATGGACATCAACGTCGTCGCCGACGCGCCCACCGAAGCCGCCTTGATACACCCGGCATTCGACGCCTGCCGCGCAGCGTTGCGCCATGCCGGTGTGAACGTGACCGTTCAGCCGCACGCCATTGGTGCACCAGTGGGTGGAGTCCTTCGTGCGCGGTTGACGCCCCGGTTGACGTCCGACGCCGTGGGCGTCCGGCCGATCAGCCGTCGAGGGAGTCGAGGAACTCGTCGACCCGCGGCCACGTCTCGTGCGCCGCGACGTCGCCGGCGATCAGACCGAGGTGACTGGTCTCGACGGTGGTGAAGTGCACGTGCGGCGAGTCGGCGAACAGCTCGACCCCGTGCCGCGCGGCCTGCCAACTCGTGATCGCGTCGCGGTGACTGCCGAAGAGCTGGATCGGCACGCCGATCGCGGTCAGATCGACGCTGCGTCCGTCGAAGTCCACCACGCCCGTGGCGAGCTCGCCGCGGTAGACGAAGTTCTCCCACATCTGCCGCGACACCTCGCCGGCGTAGCCCGGCATGCTGTTCTGGAATCGGTCGATGACCTGCATTCGCGCGAGCGCCTCGGTGTCGTGCGCGTTGCGCATGATGTAGCCCGGCTTCTTCAGTTCACGCTGCCACGCGGTGCCCCGGTACGCGATGCGGACCAGCGGCGCGGGGATACCGCCGAGGGCACGGATCGCGGCGGTGACCGGTGTGCCGCCCAGTGGCTTCATCACCTTCTTGACCAGCGGATACAGCGGGAGGGCGTCGTAGTCGAGGGGTGTGCCGATCGCGGTGATCGACCGGATCGGCAGGTCGGGATGGGCGGCAGCGGTCAACAGGGCGATGGTTCCGCCGAGACTCCACGCGACCACGTCGACCGGTGCGTCGCCGACCCCTTCCGTGCTCTCGCCATGGTGGGCGTCGCCGTAGAAATCCCCGACGACCCGGCCTATCGCCTGCGGGACGATGTCGTCGAAGTAGTCGCCGAAACCCATGTCCTTGTCGGCGCGGGTGACCTCACCGAAGTCCACCACATACGGCACCCGGCCGGACGCGAGGAGGCCGGCGACCACCGACTGGCCGGGACCGAGGTCGTAGCAGCGCGCCGACACCGCCAGCGGCGGAACCAGGAGCACCGGCGGCCGGCCGGCGGCGCGCGCCGTCGCGAGGTCCTCATCGGTCCCGTAGCGGCGCAATTCGCGGTGCGGGCCGGAGTGGATCACAGTGTGCGGCGTCTGGGCATCCGGGCTCACCTGATGCCCGCGTGCCAGGCGCAGCACCAGCCGGGCGCCGTCGACCCGTGACACCGATTCCGTTCGTGGCCGGACAGAAGTGTTCGACATGAGCCGCAAATCTACGCGAGGCCGCCGCGGCGAATATAACTGGCAGCTATGGCGACGGCCGAGACGATAATCGTCTCGGCCGTCGCCATAGCCGCATTCCATATTCGGTTGCGGGCATAATCACCCCGGTGACCTCATCGCATCGTGCGGAACGGGTTGCCGTCGTCGGCACCCTCAACCTCGATCAGGTGGTGCGTGTCGATCGCCTCCCGGCAGATGGTGAGACCGTGCTGGGCGTGGGCCAGTCCGAGCGGTCGGGCGGCAAGGGCGCCAATCAGGCCGCGGCGGCCGCGGCGGTAGCACCCACCGCGCTGATCGGGGCGGTCGGCGAGGATTCGGCCGGCACCGCGATGCTCGATGATCAGCGCGCCGCGGGAGTGAACGTCGAAGGCGTCCGCCAGGTTCCGGGGCTCAGCGGCCGCGCGGTCATCGAGGTCGACGCCGAGGGCACCAACCGCATCGTCGTGCTGTCCGGTGCGAATGCGGAGCTGACCGCCGAGCACGTGATCTCGTCTCTCGATGCGCTCTGTCCTGCTGTGGTGGTGACCCAACTGGAGTCGCCGATCGCGGTGACCCGGGCGACCGCGCAGTGGTGCCGTGCGCACGACACACGCCTGGTACTCAACCCCAGTCCGATTGCACCGCTGGATGACTCGATCCTCGCGGTCGCCGACCCGCTGGTGGTCAACGAGGTCGAGGCCGCGTACTACGGCGGCGGGTCCGACGATCCCGCCGCCGGAACACCTGACTCCTCGGCGGCGGACCTCGGCACCCGATGCCGGTCCGTCGTCGTGACCCTGGGCGGTGCCGGCGTTCTCGTCTCGGATGACGCGAGCGTGACGCGAATCGACGTCCGGCGCGTCCACGCCACCGACACCACCGGTGCCGGAGATGTCTTCGCCGGCACCTTGGCGGCCCACCTCGCCACCGGCGTCGACCTGCGTGCCGCGGCCCAGTACGCAGCCACCGCCGCAACCGATTTCGTCACCACACATCGTGGATAGTTTCGAGACGTTACGCCGCAGTCGTCAGCCGTCGCGACCCAGGCGGTCGGCGGGCCGGAACGGTTCCGGAACAGCCCCGGCCGCAACGCAATCCGCGAGGGTCTCGCCCAGTACCGGCGCATGCTTGAACAGGTTGTGGCCGGCCAGCAGGTAGGAGTTCCCGGACTGCCAGATCGCGACCCCATCCTCGCCCCAGGGCAATTGGGTGACCCAGCAGTGGACGATCCCGATCGGGTCCTGCGCGAGACCCGGCAGTGCCCGGGACACATAGGCGTCGGCATTGGTGGCAGAGGCGGCCAGCGCATCGACGTCGTCGATCGCACCGTCGTCGTGCGCGCTCACCGAATCCGACAGACCCAGCCCGAATGCGGACCGATCCGGATAGGCAGCCGCGTAAACGCCTGCGGTGCCGAAGAATCCGCTGCTGTCCTGCAGGGTGGGCAGCCGCTCGGGAGCCTCGCGCAGTGCGTACGACACACGCACGTGCGCTCCGAGTTCTACTGGAATGGCCACCGACAGCGCGCGGGCGAGGGCGGCGGTTCCGCGTCCGGCGCACACCACCAGCGCTCCGTGCGTGGATACCGTTGTCGGCGTGCGTACCTCGACGCCACCAGCGTGATCGCGCACCGTGATGACCTGTTCGTCGACCAACCGGTCCCCGACCACGCCGGCGAGTTGTTCGATCGCCGTGCGGGTGGCGATCGATCCGCCGCTTGGATCGAAGACCGCCCCACCGTCGTAGGGCGCGAGAATCGGTAGCAGCGAACGCAATTCGTCACCGTCGACGAGCCGTGCCCCGATCTCGGGGTGATCTTCCAGGTGGGCGAGGCGCCGGACCGCGCTCGGTCCGAGCGCCAGCCCACCGTCCTCGCTGACCAGGCGCACACCCCACGCGTCCTCCCACTCCCGCCATTGCCGGCGTGCCCGCACGGCCAGGCCCACCAGGCGCGGATCGTCGTGTGCGTGCCGGAAGATCCGCGACTGCCCGGCGGACTGCCCCAGGCCGGGCCGCCCCGACTCGTACACGGTGACCGATGCGCCACGGGCCAGCAGTGCGTGCGCGGCGGACAGTCCGACGATGCCCGCACCGATGATCGCCACATCCGAGATGTTGGTCATGGTCCCAACCGTACAAGCGGGGCCGGCTACGGCCGGCCGGTTTGCCGACGTGGCCGGCGGGGTACCCGACGGTCCGGGGGGCGAGCACCGACCTGAAAGGAATATCAACCATGGCTGACGAACTCAACGGAATCACCGTCGCTTTTCTCGTTGCGCCCGAGGGAATCGAGCAGGTGGAGCTCACCGAACCGTGGCGCGCCGTCGAGGAGGTGGGCGGCACCCCGCGGCTCGTGTCCACGCAGAGCGGCAAGGTGCAGGCCTACAATCATCTCGACAAAGCCGACACCTTCGACGTCGACGCCACCACCGACACCGTGACTCCCGATGACTTCGATGCGCTGGTGTTGCCCGGCGGGGTGGCCAACCCGGACTATCTGCGGACCGTCGAATCCGCGGTCGACTTCGCCAAGGGCTTCTTCGACGCGGGCAAGCCGGTGGCCGTGATCTGTCACGGGCCGTGGACTCTCGTCGAGGCCGACGTCGTCCGCGGGCGCACGATCACGTCGTGGCCGAGCCTGAAGACCGACCTCACCAACGCCGGGGCCAAGTGGGTCGATCAGGAGGTCATCGTGTGCCGCGGGGGCCCCAACGTCCTCGTCAGCAGCCGCAAGCCCGACGATCTGGCGGCGTTCAACTCCGCGCTCGTCACCGAGTTCGGTCGCACGACCGCCAACGCCTGACACTCCCCATCCCGACGCCTGGCCCCGGATTCCGGGGCCAGGCGTTCGCTTGTATATCGATTCGCAGACGTCCGGGCGCCATCGGGTGACCGATACGTCCGAACTGCGCTTCAATGAGCACGCAGCGTCGTCGCATGTGGCGACGACCACGGCCGGAAGACGGCGACGATGGCCCCCGATGTCAGCGGCAACCAAGCACCCAAACGCACGCTGCGCGTCGCCCTGGCGATGCGCGGCGGGGTCAGCATGGCTGTATGGATCGGCGGGGTGATCGCGGAGCTCGACCTGCTGCGCCGTGCAGCAGATCTCGGCGCCACCGACCCCGGCAACGCCGACCCCGGCGACAGCGATTCTCGACGGGCCGCGATCTACCGGGAGCTGCTCGCCGGGACCGAGTACAGCGACGTCGAGTTCGACATCCTGGCCGGCGCGAGCGCGGGCGGACTCAACGCGGTTCTGTTCGCTCTGGCGCAGAGCTACGGCGTGGTCACCGACTCGATCGTGCGCACCACCTGGGAGCGCGACGGCGGTCTCTGGGATCTGCTGCGCACCCCCGATCCCGACCACGAATCCGATGACCATCAGCGGTCCGGGTTCAGCGCTGTCGACTCCGTGCTCTCCGGGGACGGACGGTTCCTCACATTGGCCCGCAACGCCGTCGACGAGATCGCCGCGAGCGACCGGACCTCCCCGGGCAGCCCGCCCCAGTCGTTGAGCGTCGAGCTGGCGGCCACGCTCCTGCCCGATCCGGACAAGCAGGTCACCACCGCACAGGGCGGCTTCTCCTTCAGCCGTCGTCCGGGTGGTCTGCGGTCGGCCTACACCACCATCCCCGGGCGCGGCGACCACGACGGCCCCGGAAGGACCGCCCGCGCCCGGATGGCGCTCGCGATCCGGTCGACGTCCTCGTTTCCCGGTGCCTTCGAGCCGTCGACGGTGTACTCGTGCGCCGACCCAGCATCACCGTCAACGGACACGCATCCCGACATGCACCGGGTGTTCCCATTCGCGCGCGGCACCGAAACCACCTGCGGTGACCCGTTTCTCGTCATCGACGGCGGGGTCTTCGACAACATCCCCATCGACCGCGCGATCCGCGCCATCCAGCGCGCCCCCGCCTCCCAACCGACCGAACGCGTCTTGGTCTACCTCGACCCGCAACCACCGGCACAACCGGACCCCATTCCCCGGCAACCGAGCGACGAGCGCGCCAAAGCGCGGAAACTGACCAAGCAGACCGCGCAGCTCACGCGGTGGACCAACGTCATCCGGACCGGCATGGCGATGAAGCGCCGCGAGGAATCCGCCGAGGACGAGATCGCCATCATCCGCGCGCACAACGAGAGCGTCCTCGAACTCCGCGGGCGCGCCGACGCGCTGGCCGCATGGTTGAGCAGTGCCGCCGCCCTCCCCTGCGTCGGCATCGACCGGTACATCCAGTGCCGAACCGGCAGCGACGCAGAGCATTTCGGCCAGGTCCTGACCGCCCCGCACACCATGCTCTTCAATCCGCCGTTCGGCGCGCAGCCACACACACCGGTCGAGCCGCTCGTCAGTATCGGCATCAAGGCCGCCATCGATCAGGCGTACCGGGCTATCACCCCCCGGCCACCCGGGTCGGCGCCGGTCGCCGACGGGTCGCCGGAGATGCTCGCGCAGGCAGCCATGACGTGTGGCGATGCGACCGCCGCACTCGACGCGACGCAGTTCCTCATCTCGTGGACCCGAACCCTCGAAGCCGCGGGCGTCACCACCCTCGGCGAGGTCAAGCGCTGCCTATATCGCTGCGGCGCAGTACTTCTGCAGGCCCGGCACCTGACCGTCGACACCGGACTCGCCGCGGCCGCCGGGCGGCCCGAGGATTCGGCCGCCGGGCGGCCCGAGGACTGGGCCACCGCTCTCGTCGACGGCACTGCCGCGCAGTGGCAGTTGCGGATCACCGATTGCGTGAATCAGTCGCTGGCAGTGGGTAATTCGCTCGACGACGCACAATTCTACGAGACTCTCTCACCGGGCCGGGCAACCGCGTCCGCGGTCGGTGAGACAGCCGGCGACGGGGTCGGAGCAGAAACCGGGGACCGCACCATCGGACTGTTGCCCGCGATCTGGACCCATCTCGACGAGCACCTCACATGCCTCGTCGCCGCCCGGCAGACACCGGGCTCCTGCCCCGAGGGGGATCAGCAGGCCTGGAACCAGTCACTCTACTTCGGTCTGCACCAGCATCTTTCGCAGTCCGCCTCTCATTCTGCCTACGACATCGTGCGCCTTGTCACGGCCTCCGGCGTTCCCGGTAGCCAGTCGAACATCCGCTTCTACCAGATCACCGGCGACGAATCGCCCGCCATCGGCGACGGCTACACCGCCGAACTCCGCGACACGGCCATCGCCACACAGCTGCAGGACTGGCTCACGCACGACACAGCCATCGACCTGATCGACCCGGACCAGTTGTCGGCGTGGATGTCTCGTGTCGAGCGGCTCGGCCGTGCCGAGGACAAGCTCTGCGGAACACCGCTGGCGCGTTTCGGCGGCTTCCTGGACTGGCGTTGGCGGGCCAGCGACTGGCGCTGGGGGCGGATGGATGCCGCGTCGGGAATCGTGAAGTTGCTCAGCGATCGGGAATCCCGAGCCGATGCCGCCGACGTACCCGCCGAGCAGATCGCGGAGAAGATCCGCGGACTTCAACAGCTCATCGCCGACGAGGACGCCGACGCACACGCCGTCCCCGTTCACGGCCTCGGCGCGCTCACCGCACTCGGCCCGTCGTACCGGGTGGGCTTGGTGTCGCGGACGTCGAGCCTGGTCGTACGGGCGTTGCAGCCGGCGTCGATTCATCCGAGCCCGGTCAAGAAGTCGGCGCTCATCGTCGGCGTTGCGCTCTTGCGGGTCATCCCGGTCCTGCTCGGCCTGATCGCCGACCCGGTGCGGCTGCTGACCGCATTGGCCGCGACGTTGCTGGCATCGCTTGTGCTACCCGGAGATTCGGGTACCGGCCCGGTTCCTTGGTATACGTTTGCCGGAATCACGATGGCGCTCGGCGTGGTGTTGCTCATCCGTGCCTGGGCCGCCCGGTCGAAGTGGCGGGCCTTCAAACGCCGGTTCTGCGATGCGGTGGCGGCGGCGCAGCAGGAGACGGGGCCCCGGCCGGCGCAACTGCCCGACTGGAGTGCCCACGTCGACGCCGCCGGGGACCGCTCGTCTCGACGCTGCCGCGCGGCGGCCGGTTTCGGCGGCGTCTGCGTGGCCGCCGGCGCGATCGCGACCATCCTGACGCATGCGCGGCTGCTCACGAGATTCCAGATCGAGCCGATGCTCATCTGTTTCGCACTGGTCGTCGGTGTCGCACTCACGCTCGCACTCGCGTGCACCAAAGTCGTTCCCACACGGCGGGACACCGGGCACGGCCATTCCGTGTGGGCTCGGATAGCGCCGCATGCGACCGCAGCCACGGCCGTCGCCATCGCGTTCGTCGCCGCAATCATCGTCCTGGCGTTCTGGGACGATCCGACGCCATCGACCGGACTCACCTACACCGGTGCGGTCGCGGCCGTCCTCACCGCCGTCCTCGTCGTCTGCTCACTGGGCGGATGGTCGTCGGCCGTCCAGATCGGGATCCATGCGCCGGCCGCAGCCGTCGTCGCCGGGGCACTCTCGGCCGTCGTCGACAATTACGTCGGCGGCGATTGGGCGCAGGCCCTGACGGTCCTCGTCCCGGTCGCCGTGTGGTGGCTCTATCTCGCGGTGTTCCTCGGCAATGTCACCCCACGGTCGTCCAAGGCGATGGGATTGCTGCCGCCGGAGGCGACACGAGGATCAGTTGTCCCGCGCGTCGAGAGTCGCGGCGACATCGGCCGGGAAGCCACCGGTGGCGACCGGGCCCCACGCTGAGGGCGTGATGCGGATCAGCGACTTGTTCTGCAGCGCCATAGCCTCGCGGTATTCCTGCCAATCGGGGTGCTCACCGGAGATCGCCCGGAAGTAGTCGACCAGGCCGTCTTCGGCGTCGGGCATGTCGAAGACCTCGGCGGTCCCGTCGACCTGCACCCACGGTCCATTCCACTCGTCGGACACCACGCAGACACCGACCTGCGGTCGGCGCTTGGCGTTGATGGTCTTCGCACGCCCGGGATAGGTGGCGATCACGATGCGCCCGGCCTCGTCGACGCCGCCGGTGACCGGCGAGAGCTGCGGAGCACCCGAGGATTTCGTGGTCAGCAGCAGCATCCGGTGCCGGGGGCGGAGGAATTCGATCAGCTGGGCCTTCTCGACGTCGGTGGCCGTGGCGATGGTTCTGGGCATGTCCCCACCGTAGGAGACCGCACCGCGACCGTCGCGCCTCCCGGCGCTCCGACGCGCCGCCACAATCACGCAGGCCCACCGAAGAGCCGCAGTAACGCTTTATGGTGTGGAGACCATCGACCAAAGGAGAGACCGACATGTCCGATTCTCCTACTGTGACGCCGTTACCGCCGTCCCCCGGCCTGCGCGAATTGACGGTGCGCGGCATCATTCTCGGCGGCGCGATCACCTTGGTGTTCACCGCGGCGAATGTATATCTGGGCCTCAAGGTGGGTTTGACGTTCGCGACTGCGATCCCGGCCGCGGTCATCTCGATGGCGATCCTGCGGTTCTTCGCCAACCATTCGATCATCGAGAACAACATCGTGCAGACCATCGCCTCGGCGGCGGGCACACTCTCGGCGATCATCTTCGTGCTCCCGGGCCTGGTGATGATCGGCTGGTGGAGCGGCTTCCCGTACTGGATCACCGTCGGGGTG
Organism: Gordonia sp. DT30; assembly: GCF_049844915.1. NCBI lineage: Bacteria > Bacillati > Actinomycetota > Actinomycetes > Mycobacteriales > Gordoniaceae > Gordonia > Gordonia sp. DT30. Next base: position 58,427 of record NZ_JBNCLY010000018.1, read on the forward strand.
TGTGCGGTCGGCGGCATCCTCGGCGTGATGTATTCCATCCCGTTGCGCCGCGCCCTGGTCACCGGATCGGATCTGCCTTACCCGGAAGGTGTTGCGGCAGCGGAGGTCCTGAAGGTCGGCGAGACCTCGGAAGGCGCGGAGGGCAACCGCGCGGGCCTGCTCGCGATCATCATCGGTTCGGTCGGTGCCGCGCTCTTCGCACTGCTGACCAAGATGCGCATCTTCACCGACGCGGTCACGGCGGTGTACCGGATCGGCAGTGGCGGCAGTTTGTTCGGTGCGAGCCTGTCGCTGGCCCTCATCGGCGTCGGGCACCTCGTCGGACTCACCGTCGGCATCGCGATGCTCGTGGGACTCGTCATCTCCTACCTGGTCCTCATGCCGATCTATTCGTGGGGCGATTTCACCGCATCCACCGGGGCGATCGGTGATGTGATCGACACCGTCTTCTCCTCGGACGTCCGGCTCATCGGCGCGGGCACCATCGCGATCGCCGCCGTGTGGACCCTCGTCAAGATCCTGCGGCCGGTCATCACCGGAATCTCCGGCGCACTCACCTCGGCGCGCTCGCGACGGGCGGGCGTCACCGTCGACATCACCGAACGCGATATCCCGATCGCCTACGTGGGCGCCGCTGTCATCGCGCTGCTCATCCCGATCGGATTGCTGCTCTGGGACTTCGTCGAGACGGCCGCGTCCGGGTCCTCTGCGACGCCGCTCGCCGGCTCGGCGGGCGGCATCATCACCGTGACGATCGTCTTCGTCGTCGTCATCGGATTGGTGATCGCCGCCGTCTGCGGCTACATGGCCGGGCTGATCGGATCGTCGAACAGCCCCATCTCTGGTGTCGGTGTGCTGGCCGTGATCATCGCCGCGGTGGTCATCAAGGTCGTCTACGGCACGGCCACCGGCGATCAGACCGACGCGCTGATCGCCTACACCCTTTTCGCAACGGCGATCGTCTTCGGCGTCGCCACCATCTCCAACGACAACCTCCAAGACCTCAAGACCGGTCAACTGGTCGGCGCCACCCCGTGGAAGCAGCAGGTCGCGCTCATCATCGGCGTGCTGTTCGGGTCGGCGATCATCCCGCCGATCCTCGGTCTGATGAACTCCTCCTTCGGTTTTGCCGGCACCCCCGGCGCGGGGAGCGACGCGCTGTCGGCGCCGCAGGCCCAACTGCTCTCCACCCTGGCCAAAGGTGTGCTGGGCGGGTCCCTGGATTGGGGGCTGCTCGGCATCGGCGCACTGATCGGCGTCGGCGTCATCGTCGTCGACGAGGTACTCGGCAAGACCACCGGCCGGTTGCGGTTGCCGCCGCTGGCCGTCGGGATGGGGATGTATCTGCCGATGTCGCTGACCCTGATCATCCCGTTCGGTGCGATCGCCGGGGTGATCTACAACAAGTGGGCGGTCCGCTCGGGCGGCAACGTCGAGCAGAAGAAGCGGATCGGGGTCCTCATGGCCACCGGCCTCATCGTCGGGGAGAGCCTGTTCGGCGTTGTCTTCGCCGCCGTCGTGGCTGCCACCGGCAACGACAGCGCGCTCGCCGTCGTCGGCGACGGCTTCGCCGACTACGCCCAGTGGCTGGGCATCGTGTTCTTCGTCCTGATAGTCGTCGGGTTGTACAAGTGGGCCCAGCGCATCGCTTCTCCCACTCCCACTGCCCCCACGCCCAAACGCTGACCCGGCCGTCAGGCCCGGCGCACGTCACCGACGACGGCAGCCTCGAGCAGCGCGAGGATGCGCGCGCCCCAACCGTCGTCGAGCCGGCCGTAGGTGAGCGTGTGCAAAATCGCTGCACCGCCCAGCATTTCGATCAGGATGGCCGGGTCGACGCCATCTCGGATCTCGCCGCGGGTCCGGGCCGCTTCGAGGCGCTGCGCCACGCCGCCGAAGACGTTCGCGAAGCCGTCGAGCACCCGCTGGTGCACGACCGGGTCGGCGGCCATGTCGGCGATCAGGCCCGGTAGCGCGGCCCGGGTGACCGGACTGCCGAAGACCTCGCACACCTCGTCGACCATCTGGGCGAGGTCCGCCGCGAGCGGTCCGGTCTGCGGCACCAGGGTGGTGAAGCGGCCGAAGGTGGCGTCGTGGATCAGATGGGGTTTGGATTCCCAGCGCCGATAGATCGCCGTCTTGGTGGTGCCGGCCCGCTGCGCCACCGATGCGACCGTCACTCCGGCATATCCGGCCTCCACCAACAATGCGCGGACCGCACCGATCACTGCGGTGTCGATGCCGCCGTCGCGCGGCCGTCCCACGGTTTTTCGGATTCTGCTGCGGGCGGGCAGATCGTCTGCTGTCATAACGCTACTGAGCGTAGCGTAATAACGGAGAGGCCGCCCATGGTCGAGACTGCACCCACCGACGATCGCCCCACCGGTCCCACCACCCCGGTGGTCGAGGCCCACGTCGATCCACTACAGCGATCGGCGCGCGACACATCCACGGTCCCAACGGTTCTCGCGGACTGGATCACGGCACACGAGGACAATTCCCGCGGCCGCCCCGGATTGCGGATCGACGCCGGTATCGACGCCAACGGGATGTCGTCGGAAACGATCATGGTCGACGCGAACTGGGCCGACGGCCGAGCGCCGGCCGACGAGCGGTGGGCCATGCGCATGGCCCCCCGGCCCGAGGACATCCCCGTCTTCGACACCTACCGCCTCGACCATCAATACAAGACGATGCGCACCGCGGCGCAGGCCACCGGGCTACCGATCCCGCGGGTGCGGTGGCTCGAACCGACCGGCAGCGTCCTCGGATCCCCGTTCTTCCTCATGGATCGCGTCGAGGGTCTCGTCCCACCCGACGTCATGCCCTACACCTTCGGCGACAACTGGCTCTTCGACGCGAGTCCCGAACAGCAACGCGCCCTGCAGGATTCCAGCATCGAACTCGTCGCACGTCTGCACGCGATCCCCGACGCCCCGGGCACGTTCGGATACCTCCGGGAGGGCCGGCCGGCCGGCGACTCCGATCTACGCAGTCAGCTCGCGTGGCTGTCGCAGTGGTACCGGTCGTCGGCGGCCGCGATCGGCTCCTCGCCGCTGGTCGATCATGCGCTGCGCTGGCTGGACGAGAATTTTCCGACCGAGGCGGCGGCCGGCGAGTCGGTGCTGACCTGGGGTGACGCCCGGATCGGCAACGTGATCTATCAAGATTTCATGCCCGCGGCGATCCTCGACTGGGAGATGGCGACCATCGGCCCGCGAGAACTCGACGTCTCGTGGATGATCTTCGCGCATCAGGTCTTTCAGGAGCTGTGCGGATTGGCCGGACTGCCGGGGATGCCCGAGTTCCTGCGCGAGGACGACGTGCGCGCCACCTATCGCGAACTGACCGGCGTCGAACTCGGTGACCTGCGCTGGTTCTCGGTGTTCGCGGGCGTCGTCTGGTGCTGCGTCTTCATGCGCGCCGGCGCCCGTCGCGTGCACTTCGGCGAGATCCCCCGGCCCGCCGACGTCGACGCCGAGCTGTTCTATCACCGCACACTCCTCGAACGACTCCTCACGGAAGGACCGTAATGCTCGGCCCCACAGACGAATTCCCGGTCCACCAGACCGCCGCGCCCATCGCGTGGCCGGGCACCTCCGACCGCAACTTCTACGACCGATCGTATTTCAACGCCCACGACCGCACCGGCGAGATCTTCGTCATCACCGGCATCGGCTACTACCCCAACCTCGGGGTCAAGGATGCGTTCGTCCTCGTCAACCGCGGCGGCACCACACACACCGCGGTCCATCTGTCGGATGCCATCGACAACGATCGGCTCCACCAGCATGTCGGTGGCTACCGGGTCGAGGTGAGCGAACCACTGCGCTCACTCCGGATCACATTGGACGAGATCGACGGTGTCGCCGCCGACCTGAGTTTCACCGGACTGTTCGACGCGCTGCAGGAGATGCCGCATGTGATGCGCACCGGGCAGCGGATCACATTGGACGCCCAGCGTTTTGCGCAGCTCGGCAGTTGGCAGGGACATCTGGTGATCGACGGCGAGGAGATCGCCGTCGATCCCGCAACCTGGATCGGGTCGCGGGACCGCTCGTGGGGTATCCGACCGGTCGGCGAGCCGGAACCCGCGGGGCGGCCGGCCGATCCGCCATTCGAGGGAATGTGGTGGACCTACATCCCGATGGCGTTCGACGATTTCCAACTCGTGCTCATCGTGCAGGAGGCCCCGGACGGGTTCCGCTCCCTCAACGATTGCAGCCGCGTCTGGAAGGACGGTCGCGTGGAGCAGCTGGGCTGGCCACGCATCGCGGTGGACTACCGGTCGGGCACCCGGATTCCCACCGGCGCGTCCATCGACATGACCGACGCCACCGGCGGCCCACTACATCTCGACGTCAGCTCGCTGCTGGCCGCACCGATCCACGTGGGCGGTGGCTATGGCGGCGATCCCGACTGGACGCACGGACTGTGGAAGGGCGCGGACTTCACCGAGCGACGCACCTACGATCTCGCCGATCCCGCTGTCGCCGGCCGTATCCCGTTCGGGGTGATCGATCACGTCGGCCGGGCGGTTCTGCGAGAAGCCGACGGCACCACCCGCGAGGGATGGGGACTGTTCGAACACGGTGCGCTCGGCCGCCACGATCCGTCCGGCTTCGCCGACTGGCTCTCGGTCGCGCCGTAGTCGCGGATATCGCTCAGGTGAATGCGCCCACCGCGAAACCGACGAGAAGCACTGCGGTTCCGCCGATCTCGCCCACGATGAGAGCGATCATCGAGGTGCGTAGCCCGGACGTCGGATGGGCGAACTGGTTGGTGGTGTCGCGGCGGAATCCGTGTTCGATGTAGGTGAGGATGGCTCCGACGAAGAACACGATCGGGACTCCGGCGGCCACGAGGTTCAGCCACGCCGGCCACGCACTGAACTGCACGAGCGCCGCCAGCAGAGCCGTCGCGAACGAGTACATCAGGGCGGCGCGGTGGGCGATGTCGACGTACGGATGCGCGAGATGATCCGGTGCGGTCATCATCTGGCGGTACTTCCACACCCCCAGTACGAGTGCGAGCAGAAAGATCAGTCCCGCGACGAACAGGACGACCGCGGCGTCGAGATTCATCGCGTCACCGATCGGGCGGTTCGTTCGTGAACACCTGGCAGCATGCGATCATCGTCGCATGCGCGATCGGCTCCGCACCGGCACCCTGACGCGGCGGGGACTTCTCGTCGACGTCGGCGCCGCGGTCGTCTTCGGCGCCGTCGCCATCCCGGTCCACCTCGTCCAGTCCGGCGCGGCGACCGCCGCCGCGGTCCTGGTGACCCTCGCACTCGCCCTGCGGCGGGTGGCACCCAGCGCGATGATCGCGCTCACGCTGGCCTCGGCCGTCGTGCAGGTCGCCGCCGACCAGGTCGCGGTGCTGGCCGCACTGGCATACTTTCCGCTGTTCGCCACCGTCGGCGGGCATCCCGATCGGCGCGTGCGGTTCGGCTCCCTGGCGGTGGCCGTCGTCGGGAGTGTGCTCGCCGGCTGGGAGTTCCCACGCGCATATGCCGACGCGGCCGGAAAGCCGATCGCCATTGCCGTCTTCGGATTCGCCGGCGCCGCGGTCGTGGTCATCGGCGGCTGGGCCTTCGGCTTCATCCGCCACCAGCGGCGCATCGTCGCTCAGGTGGCGGTGGCCGAGACCGTCGCCGAGCTCGAACGGCGACGCCTGCTCGACCTGTACGACGAACAGACCGAACGCACCCGGCTCGCGCGCGACATGCACGACGTGGTGGCGCACTCGCTGACCGTGGTCGTCGCGCAGGCCGAGGGCGCCCGGCTGCGTATGGACGCCGACCCGGCGGCCGCACGGGATGCGTTGGGTGTCATCGCCGGCACCGCACGTGAGGCGCTCGGCGACGTCCGCACCCTTCTCGAGCAGTTGCGCAGCGAGGACGCGTCGTCGGTGTCGCGGTCGGATCGGGCCGGCATCTTCGAGCGGATGCGCGGCGCCGGGATGACCATCGACAGCCGCGAGACCGGCAGTGCGGCTGACGCCGATCCCCTGATCGCGCGTGTCGCCGACCAGGTGCTGGGCGAGGCGTTGACCAACGCCCTCAAGTACGGTGATCTCGCCCGTCCCGTCGTCGTCCGGCTGGACTGGACCACGGGATGCCGGATCTCCGTGTGGAATGCCTTGTCGGACAACCCGTTGGCTCCTGGCGGTGCCGGACACGGACTGGCCGGCCTCGCCGAACGTGCCGCGCAGGTCGGCGGACGGCTCCGCAGCACCGGCGACAGCGACGGCGGCTGGCTGGTCGAATTGGACGTTCCCGCAGCCCAGGAGGTGCGCACCCGATGATCCGCATCGCGCTCGTCGACGATCAGCCGTTGTTCCGTGGTGGTATCGCGATGATCGTCGAGAGCCAGTCCGACATGATCGTGGTGGCCCAGGAATCCTCGGCGATCGGACTGGCCGGAGTCGCGGCCACCACCCGGCCCGACATCGTCCTGATGGACGTGCGGATGCCGGGCATCGACGGCATCACGGCCACCGGTGACCTGCTCGCCGAACTCGGTGACGCGGCACCGAAGGTGTTGGTGTTGACCACCTTCGACACCGACGAGGCGGCCGCGTCGGCGATCGCCGCCGGTGCGAGCGGCTTCGTCCTCAAGGATGCGCAGCCAGAGTTCCTGCTCGCCGCGATCCGCGCGGTGTGCGACGGCAGCCAGGTGGTCGCCGCGTCGGCGACCCGGCGGCTCTTCGAGACACATCGGCCCCGGGCCGGCGAACCCGGGCCCGAATATCAACAGCTGACCCCACGTGAACGCGAGATCCTCCTGCGCGCCGCACGCGGACTGTCGAATGCCGAGATCGCCGCCGCCGAGGTGCTGTCGGAGGCCACCGTCAAGACCCACATCTCCCGGATTCTCACCAAACTGGCGCTGCGCGACCGGGTTCAGCTGGTCGTCTACGCCTACGACCACGGACTGGTCTGACCGAATCCGGCCCGGCCCGGTACATCCACGGATGTAGTGGCCTGCACCTCGGGACGGACCGAAGTCGGTCACCGCGACCGACGACCGGCGCCGTCGCCGCCCGTAGCGTCGCAACCATGACGCCCCCTCCCGCACCTGCCGTCGTCCTGCATGACGTGTCACTGACCTACGGCGCCGACGCCGCCCGCGTACACGCCCTGCGCAACGTGACCCTGAACCTGTACCGCGGCGAGTTCACCGCGATCATGGGTCCGTCCGGGTCCGGCAAGTCGACCCTGATGAACGCCATCGCCGGACTCGACGAGATCAGCTCGGGTCAGATCTGGCTGGGCGGTACCCCGCTCGCCGGCCTCGACGACACCGCGCGCACATTGCTGCGCCGCAACAACATCGGGTTCGTCTTCCAGTCGTTCAACCTGATCCCCACGTTGACCGCCGACGAGAACATCCGGCTGCCGTTCGTGCTCGCCGGCATCCGCCCCGATGACCGACAGCAGGCCTGGATCGCCCACCTCATCACCACGCTCGGGCTCGGTGACCGGCTCGGCCATCTGCCCGCGGAACTGTCCGGCGGACAGCAGCAGCGCGTCGCGATCGCGCGTGCACTCGCCCCGCATCCGACGATCATCCTCGCCGACGAACCTACCGGGGCCCTCGACACCCGTACCGGGCGAGAGGTGTTGGCGCTGTTGACCGCGGCAGCCCGCGAGTACGGGCAGGGCATCGCGATGGTCACCCATGATCCGGTCGCCGCGTCGCACGCCGACCGGATCGTCCTGCTCGCCGACGGCCGGATCGTCGGCGAATATCGGGGTCTGGATCCGCGCGAGATCTCCCGGCTCCTCATCGACCTGCAGGAGACGCCGGCATGAGGGCCACCGCCACGCGGCTGACCATCGGCTCACTGCGCGAATTGGCCACCGTCGGGGTGGTTTCGGCGCTCTCGGCCGCGTACGGCGCCGCCCTGATGACCGCATCGGACATGCTGTCGGTGTACGCCGTCCACAAGGGCGGGTCGCCGGGAAGGCTGCTCGACGTCGTCGCCGACGTCTTCATCCTTATCGCCCTGTTCGTGTCGGGGATCGTCATCAGCAATGGCGTCGGCACCGTCATCGCCGGACGCCGCAACCGGCTACGGTTGTTGCGGCTCGTCGGCGCGACCTCGGCACAACTGCGCGCGAGCATCACCCGCGCCGTCGTGCTCGTCGCGGCCCTCGGTGCCGTCGGCGGTGCGGTGCTCGGCACGATCGGCGGCGACATCACCCGAATCATTCTGGTACACAACGGCACGCTGGCGCACGGCGGCTACCGGATGTTGCCACCCGGAGTCCTCGTGGCGGTTGCCGCCGTGGTGGTGACCGGCGCCATCGCCGCCCGCGCCGGAACCCGCGCCACGCTCGCCGGGTTCGCCGCGGCGCCGGTGCTCGGTCGGGTCGGCGCCGGGCGACGTGTCTTCGCGGTCGTGGCAGCTCTCGCCGGCGGCGCACTGCTCGCCCTGGCTGCTGTCTTGGGCGAACATGGGAACCTGATCGGCTTCGTCGTCGCATTTCTCGGCGCCGCAACGGTTTCCGTGGGCGCACTGGTCGGCGCCCAACTGATCGTGCCGACCCTGGTGCGGCTGGGCGGGCGCCTGCTCGGCGGCAGCGCGGCGTCGGCGGTCGCACGCAAGAACGCGGTCGGCGATCCACACCGCACCACCCGCTCGGTGCTGGGCCTGCTGATCGGCGTCACCCTCGTCACCACCATCGCATCCGGCATGACCTCGGTGTCACGATCGGTCGACGAGTGGGACCTGACCCCCGCAAACGCCGCTGCCACCCGAGAAACCCTGGCCGTGATGACCGCGATTCTCCTTGCCGTGGTCGCGATCTCGGTGGTCGTCTCCGCCGTCGGCTTCGTCTCGACGATGTCGCTCACCGTGATCGGCCGGACCGCGGAGATCGGCATGCTGCGCACCATGGGATTCACTGCGCGGCAGGTACGTTCGATGATCTTCCGCGAATCACTGGCCATGTCGGGTACCGCGGTCGCCACCGGCCTGCTCCTCGGGATACTGTTCGGGACCCTCGGCAGCCAGTCCCTGGTCGGGGCGTTGACGTCGGGCGTGCCGATCGGACTGCCCTGGCCAGCCCTGGTAGCGATCGTCGTCGGGACCGTCGGCCTCGCGCTCGTCGCCGCCCTGCCGCCGAGCCGTCGGGCGGTGGCGGTCAGCCCGGTCGAGGCGCTCCGGATCGGCGCACAGCGGTAGACATCTCTCTCGGAAACCGCTTGGAATGCCTACCGTTCGGGTGGCACGGGATCACCGGCGGTGATCAGCGCCTTGATGTTGTCGAGCTGATCCCAGATGTTGACCTGCATCCCGGCCAGCACGCGACCGTCCTCGCCGACCCAGTAGGCGACGAATTCGCGACCGGCGACATCACCACGCAGCACGACCTCGTCGTCGGGGCCGGCCAGCCCGGTGTACTCCATGCCGAGGTCGAACTGGTCGGTGAAGAAGTACGGCAGATTGGTGTATTGCTCTGCTCCGCCAAGCACATTCGCGGCCGCAACGGCCGGCTGATTGAGTGCGTTGGCCCAGTGCTCGGTGCGTACCCGCCGCTTCAGAATCGGGTGCGCCGCGTTCACGATGTCGCCGACGACGAAGATGTCGGGATCGCTGCTGCGCAGCCCGGCGTCGACGAGGACTCCGCCGCCGTCGATGTCGAGTCCCGCCGATCGGGCCGGACCGAGTGCCGGGACCGCACCGGCGGCGACGAGCACGGCGTCGGCGTCGATGGTGGCGCCGTCGCCGAGCCGGATGCCGGTCGCCACCCCCGCGTCGACGAGGATCTCCTCGACCTGCGCGTTGGTGCGTATGTCGACACCGTGTTCACGATGTAGGCCCGCGAACACCTCGGCCACCTGCGCGCCCAGCACCCGCAGCAGCGGCAGTTCGCCGGCCTCCAGCACGGTGACCTCCGCGCCGCGTCCGCGTGCCGAGGCAGCCACCTCCAGCCCGATCCAGCCGCCACCGATGATCGCCAGCCGACGGCCCGGCCCGACGTCGTCATCCAAGGCATGTGCGTCGTCGAGCGTGCGCAGATAGTGCACGTGGGCGGCGTCGGCGCCGGGGAGATCCAGATGTCGTGAGGACGACCCGGTGGCAAGCACCAGCTTGTCGTAACCGAGGGTCGATCCATCGGGCAGCGCAACGGTTTTCGCCGCGGCGTCGATGCGTTCGACGGTGGTACCCGGGCGCAGGTCTATCTTGTTGTCGCGATACCAGTCGGCGTCGTGCACGGTGAACTCGTCGGGCTTCTTGGTGCCGGCGAGGAAGTCTTTGGACAGCGGTGGCCGCTCGTAGGGGAGCCGGTTCTCCGCCCCGATCAGCACCACGTCACCGTCGAAATCCTGTTGACGCAATGCCTCGGCGGTCTTGGCTCCCGCCAGGCCGCCGCCGACGATCACAACTGAGGTCATGGCGTTCCTGCCTTCCTGGAGGGGACGCGTTCCACCGTACCCGCGGCGCGCGGACCATTCCGATATACGCGCGAACCGCGGCTTAATCCGACGGGCCGGTGGACCGGTCACCCCGCAACCGTTTGCGGATCAGCTCGGCGCTGATCAGGCACATCGGCAGACCGATCCCCGGACGGGTGGAGGCACCCGCGTAGTAGAGGCCGTCGACCTTGCGGGAGCGGTTGGTGGCACGCAGAAAAGCACTCTGCCGCAACGTGTGCGCCGGCCCGAGTGCACCACCGGACCACGAGTTGACGTCGGCGACGAAGTCGGCGGGACCGATGGTGCGCCGCAGGACGATCCGGTCGGCGAGGTCGCCGATGCCCGCCCAGTCGGCGACGAGGTCGATGGCGCGGTCGGCGATCTGCTCGATCACCGGGTCACCGGATCCGTCCGGCCCACCGCGTCCCAGTTCGGGATCCGGTGGAACCGGTATCAGCACAAACAGATTCTCGTGGTCGGCGGGAGCGACCGAATCATCGGTGGCCGACGGCCGGCACACGTACAGCGACGCCGGGTCGGGAACCCGGGTGGGTTCGGTGAAGATCGCATCGAAGTTGTCGTGCCAGTCCGCGGTGAAGAACAGGGAATGATGCGCCAGTTGCGGCAACTCGCCGCGCACCCCGAGCAGCACCAGCACCGCTCCAGGTCCGGAGGTCCGCCGATTCCACCACCGTTGGCCGAAGGTCTGTAAAGGCTTTGGCAGCAACCGGGTTTCGAGGTGATGCAGATCCGCTGCGCCGATCACGACGTCGGCGGGCATCGTGGTCTCGGTGCCGTCGGGCCCGAGCACGCGGACGCCGGTGACCGCGGCGCGCCGGCCGATCGGCGCTCGCCGGCGAAGGCCCCGCGTGCAGATCTCGACAGCCGTTGTGTCCGTGTGTAATCGGGCGCCTTGCTCGCGCGCCACCTCGACGAGCGCGTCGACGAACCGGGCGAATCCGCCCTGCGGGTATCGCACCCCGTCGTCGAGGTCGAGCCAACTCATCAGGTGATACATCGCCGGCGCCCGTTCCGGACTGGCCCCGAGGAACACCGACGGATAGCCGAGGATCTGTCGCAGCCTGCGGTCGCGAAAGTGCCGGGCGGCGAAATGCTCCAGACTCTCGGTGAGCAAGCGCGCCAACAGCGGTACCCGGCGCAACAATTCGGCGCCGGCGAAGGCGGCCGGCGACTCGAAGTTGGTGTAGAGAAAGCGCCGCACCGCGACGTCGTAGGTGTCTTGGGCCGACTCCAGGTATTTGTCGAAGACGGCACCGGCTCCGGGTTCGATCCGCTCGAACATCTCGCGATTGCGGGCGCGATCGCCGGACACGTCGACCGACTCCGCCGTGCCCTCGCCCTCCCCGTCGTCTTCGAAGAACACCCGATAGCCCGGCTCGAGGCGCGTCAGATCCAGGTGTGCCTCGGTGGAGGTGCCCAGTAGCGCGAAGAAGTGGTCGAAGACCTCGGGCATCAGCCACCACGACGGGCCGGTGTCGAAGCGGAAGCCGTCACGTTCCCAGCGTCCGGCGCGACCGCCCGGCTCGGGGTTCTTCTCGACGACGTCGACGTCGTGGCCGTCGGCGGCCAGCAGCGCCGCGGTCGCCAACCCGGCCACCCCGCCGCCGATGATGACCACCCGCTGCGCACCGCTCATCGGGTCACCGCGTCGACAGTGCCCGGGCGGCCACGCCTGCGGACCGCGGCCACGGCGATACGCATCTTGGCGGGCGCCGGCACCCGCACGCGGCGGGTGACCGCCACCTCGGGCGGGGTCCGCCGCAGCCGTGCCGACAGGTCGGCGAACAGATCGTGGGCGACACACACGGCGACCCGCGACTGGCGGGGCAGTTCGGGGATCATGGCTGCGGCCGCGGCGAGGTCGGCGTCGATCTCGTCGAGCCATGCCCGCCATGCCGCAGCACTCGGCGCACGCGGGTCGAGCCCGGTCAGGTAGCGCCGGCCGAGTTCGCCGTCGTCGACGCCGAGGTCGCGCAAGAAATTGACCTTCTGGAAGGCGGCCCCGAGCCGGCGTGCGCCGTCACCCAGCGCCTCGTACCGGGCATCGCGGCCGGGGAGGTCGGCGACGAACACCCGCAGGCACATCAGGCCCACGACCTCGGCCGATCCGTAGATGTAGGCGGCCAGGCTCTGCTCGTCGTGGACGCTGTGGTCCAGGTCGGTGCGCATGGATGCGAAGAACGGGCCGGTCAGGGACGCGTCGATACCCACCCGGCGGGCGGTGCGGGCGAACGCATGCACCAGCAGGTTCGTGCTCGTCCCGGTGCCGAGCGCCGCGACTGTCTCGGCTTCGAGCTGATCGAGCGCGCTCCGCAGCCGCGCCGGATCGTGCCCGGGACGCGGCGCGTCGACGATCTCGTCGGCCAGGCGGGCCAGCGCGTAGACGTTGCGTATTTCCCGGCGTTCGCGTCCGGCCAGCAGCCGCGACGCCAGCCCGAACGACGACGAGTACCGCCGGATCACCAGGTCGGCGCTGGCCTCGGCGACGTCGTCGTAGAGCCGATGCGCCCCGGCCGTGGTGCGGTATCTCACGACGGGTCCCGGTCATGCCCGCGATAGGGGTCCGGTCCGGTCCCGAGCGCATGTACCTGGTCGACGAACCACGGACTCAACAACCACGGAGTGTGCCGGGCCGCCGACCAGACGTCGTCGATACCCGTCCACGCCACATCCATGACCTCGTCGGGATCGGGCCGCACCGCTCCGGCCGGGCGGGCCACGAACACCGGACACACCTCGTTCTCGACCACGCCGCCGGCGTCGACGGCACGGTAGCGGAAGTCGGGCAGCACGCAGCGCACATCGGTCAGGCGCAGGCCGAGTTCCCGCTGCGCATAGCGATGTACCGCGGCCTCGACGCTCTCCCCGGGACGTGGATGACCACAGAAGGAGTTGGTCCACACGCCCGGCCATGTCTTCTTGGCCAACGCACGCCGGGTCATGAGCAGCCGGCCCGCCTCGACGAGGTGGCACGAGAACGCGAGGTGCAGCGGAGTGGCAGCCGTATGCACCGACAGCCGGTCGGCAGTTCCGCACGGCGTGCCGTCGGGCTCGACGAGCACCACCAGGTCCTCGCTGCGGTCCTCGGTCATGTGCGCTCTACTCCCGTGCTCGGTCGCCACTTGCTGCCTCCAGCCAACAGCACGTGCGCGCCGGCGCCAATTCCGGTGGGCCCGGCCACCTCAGTCGCGGTGCAGCAGCGGCAGCAGTCGCTGGGTCTTCTCGGGTGTCCACCCCGGTGGTTGCAGGATGCTCGCCCATGACGACGGGATCGCCGACAGGTAGTTGTGGCCGTGCCCGTCCGGCACGTCGATCGAGACCGCCATATCCGCCGACACCTGCAAGAACGTGACGAACGGAATCCACGTCATCGCGCCGAGCACGTCGCGTCCGTGTGCTTCCTTGAGCCAGTCCGGCTCGTTGAGGATGAGCCTCGGCGACCACCAGGCGATCGGATCCGAGGCATGCTGCAGGTACACGATGTGCGGGTCGGCCCACGGCGCCGCCGGGCGGTCGAGATCTGCGGCATCGGCGATGAAGCGGACGTGCTGCCCACCGTCGTAGATGGGCAGCACCTGTGGTGAGCCCGCATCGCGCTCGGCGGTGGCGTCGCTCCACAGCCGGTTGTTGAACGTCGGTCCGACGAACAGCGCGCCGTCGGTACGGGCGACGACGGTCGGCACCGTGCCGAACGCGGCCTCGGCACCGAACGACCCCAGGCTCTCGCCGAACACCACGACCTTGGGTCGCCGACCCTCCGGCAGCGCCCGGATGCGAGCATCGACCGCCTCGAACAGTGCGCTGCCTGCCTGCCTGGCTCGTTCGCTGTCGACGAGGAATGACAACCAGCTCGGCAGATACGAGTACTGCATCGAGACAGTCGCCACGTTGCCGTTGTACATGTATTCCAGCGAGTCGACGGTGGACTTGTTCAGCCAGCCCGATCCGGTCGCCGACCCGATCGCCACCACCGCCCGATTCAGCCCGCCGGCCCGGACCAATTCGTCGGCGGCCAGTGCGGCATTCGCCCGCAGGTCGTCCCCCGACCCGAGACCGACGAAGGCACGGATCGGTTCCGTCGCGGGCGTCCCGTTGAACTCCGAAAGCTGTTGCGTACCAGGACCGTTCGCGACGAATTTCCGGCCCTCACGCCCGAGCGACGCCCAGCTGACCAGCGATTCCGGTCCGCCCGATCGCAGGGCCGTCGCGGGCGGGTTGGTCGTCGGGTCGGTCTCGTCGTTGGCGGCGGCAAACGAGGCGTTGAGCCACTTCATCGAGTAATTGGCCACCACCCCGTTGAGGATGAACACGCTGATCAAGGCGATCACCGTCACCCCGGCCACCGCCGAGATCCGAGGTGGTGCAAAGCGATTGAGCTTGTACACCGCCCAGACGACCAGCGCGGCCCACAGCTGTCCGATCACCATCAGGATCACGAACACGGTCACCGCGACGACGAGGATGGTCGGATACGCCGTCCACGACAGCTGCCCGACCCGCATGAGCGACCGAATCTCGGTCTGCCACTCCGAATACCACCAGAACATGACGGCCGTGCCGACGGCGAACACGAGCGCCAGGCCCGCCCACACGTACCACGGTGGGGACGGCCACCGCCGGCCGCGCGAGATCATGAATCGCGCGAGCCAGGCGAAGAATGCGCCGAGGCAGTACCCGAGTGCGGCCGCCGCCCCGCTCACGATGCCCTGGAACAGGGGCCCGCGCGGCAGCAGCGACGGCGTCGCCGAGAGCCACAGGAACACGGTGCCCACCACCAGGCCGGAGAAACTGATGCGCCGGCAATAGGCCAGCGCGAGGACTCCGGCCCGCGACCATCGGGAACGGACGACGCTCGCCCCGACCGTGCCCGTCTCCCCCGCCGTGCTCGCCTCCGGCACTGTGTCACGCTCCTGTTGTCCGTACTCTTGTGATTCGTTGCCCACGCGATTCGTTCCCGGCCCGCCGGGCACGTCAGTCGATACATCGTGGCAGAGAACGCCGGTCCGGGCGCGAGCAGCGGGGAGGAGACGATCGTGAACCGTCGGTTCGGTCTGCTCTGCATCGGCGTGGTGGCGATCCTGATCGTCGTCCAGATCCTGGTGTTCGGTCCGTCGATCCCGGACGGCGGGTGGTCGGTCTCGGTGGGGGCGGTCCTCATCCTCCTCATCGGGAAGGCAGTGGGGCTCACCTGGGACGATGTCGGGTTGTCGCCCCGCTCGATGGGTCGCGGCCTGCAATATGCGGGCGTCATCGTGGGGGCGATCGCGGTGATCGCCGCCGTCGGCGTGGCACTTCCGTTCACCCGGGAGCTTTTCCACAACGACGCCTACCGGGACGTAGGGCCGGCGCTCTACTCCGCGCTGATCCTCATCCCGCTGCGTACCGTGCTGGCCGAGGAGCTCATCTTCCGGGGCGTGCTGTTCGGTGCCCTGCGCCGGACCTTCACCCCGCGGACCGCGTTACTCACCCAAGCCGGGCTCTTCGGGCTGTGGCACGTGGCGTCGTCGCTGGGGTTGTCGGCGCACAATCAGGCGCTCGGTGACACCGTCGGGACGGGCGCGTGGGGCACCGCGGCCGGCGTCCTCCTTGCCGTGTTGGTGACCGGATTCGCCGGAATCATCCTGGGCTGGTTGCGTATTCGCAGTGGCAGCCTCCTCGCGCCGATCGCGTTGCACTGGGCGGTCAACGGCGTGGGTGCGATCGCGGCCGCGATCGCCTGGCATCTGCCGAGCTGAGCCGCTGCGACCGCCCACCGCCCGAACGCCACTATGCTCGATCGGGTGAATGCCGACACCGTCTCAGCCCAGCGCGCGACCCCGCAGGCCCCGAAGGTGCGCGCGGGAATCGTGGTCACCGGAACCGAGGTCCTCACGGGCCGAATCACCGACGAGAACGGTCCCTGGGTGGCACAGCGACTGCTCGCCATGGGCGTCGACGTTGCGCATATCACCATCGGTGGGGACCGTCCGGAGGATCTGACGGCGCAGCTGCGTTTCCTCGCCGACACCGGCGTCGACCTCATCGTCACCACTGGTGGGCTCGGTCCGACGGCCGACGATCTGACCGTCGAGACCGTCGCCCGCTTCTGCGAACGGCCGCTCTATCTCGACGACGACCTCGAAAGGCATATCGGTCAGATCATTTCGCGTTGGCAACGGCAACGCGGCGAGGCGGAGTCCGAATCCACCCGCGCCGGGACGCACAAGCAGGCCATGGTCCCTGAAGGGGCGCTCGCGATCCCGCCGGTCGGCACGGCCCCCGGTGTCGCGGTCCCGGCCGTCACCGACGGGGAACGCGGGTTGCCGGCGATCCTGGTCCTGCCCGGCCCACCCCGCGAGTTGCAGGGGATGTGGGACGCCGCGATCAGCGCCGCGCCCGTGGCCGCCGCCATCGCCGGCCGGGGCGATTTCCGCGAGCAGACCATCCGGGCCTTCGGCCTGTCCGAATCCGACCTCGCCGCCACGCTACGGAGCGTCGAGCCGCGGATCGCCGGGATCGGCGACCTCGAGATCACCACCTGCCTGCGTCGCGGCGAGGTGGAGATCGTCACCCGCTACCCCGCAGGCGCACAGCCCGCCTATGACGCGCTGGCCGACGAGCTGCGCGAGCACCATCACGGCGAGATCTTCTCCGTCGACGGCGCCACCATCGACGACCTGGTGGCGGCAACGCTGCAGGGCCGTACCGTGGCGACCGCCGAATCCTGCACCGGTGGCATGATCGCCGCACGCCTCACCGACCGCGCCGGATCGTCGGATTACGTCGTCGGTGGGGTGGTGTCGTATTCGAACGCGGCGAAGTCCGGAACCCTCGACGTTCCCGCAGAACTGATCGACGAGCACGGCGCGGTCAGCGAGCCCGTCGCCGCCGCCATGGCCGCGGGGGCGGTGCGGCGCTTCGGCGTCGACATCGCGGTGTCCACCAGCGGAATTGCCGGCCCCGGCGGCGGCACACCCGGAAAGCCGGTCGGCACAGTATGTTTCGGCCTCGCTTTCGCCGACGGCACCGCGCTGGCACGCACGCTGTACCTGCCCGGCGACCGCGCCGCCGTCCGCGAACGGTCCACCACCGTCGCGATGCATATGCTGCACCGCGCCCTGCAGCCGTAGGCTCGCCGATTACCGGCCGGAGCTGTGCTGGGACTGCGCCCACAGATCCGCGATGATGTGGGCGCCCGAGCCTCCGCCGATGGAGCCGAACGAGGTTCCGGCCCAGAGGTTCACGTCGTCACGGCCACCGGCAGCGGCGGCCGCCTTGCGGAGCGGGCTGGTCAGATGGTGGACGGCCGGATACTCGGCGGGTGCGGTCGAGTCGTAGGTGTCGGTGAAGTCGTTGCGCAGCGCGCGGGCCGGGCGACCGGAGAATGCGCGGGTGACAACGGTTTCGGTCGACGACGGACTCCGCAGCGCGGCTCGGTGCACGGTGCTGGTACCCGCCTCGTCGGAGTCGAGAAGGGCGGTACCGATCTGGACGGCGACGGCCCCGGCGGCCAGATTGTCTGCAACCGCCCGCCCGTCGCAGATCCCGCCGGCGGCGATCACCGGAATGTCGGTGCGCGACACCACCTCTCGGACGAGGGTGATCGCCGGGGTGGTGTTCGGCCGGGTGTCGAGATCGAGGGTGGCGCGGTGTCCACCCGCTTCGGTGCCCTGCACGCACAGTCCGTCCATCCCGATGGCGACCGCCCGGTCGGCATCGTCGGCACTCGCGACACCGGCGACGACCGCGATATCGGCATCATGCAATCGCGCGACGACGTCGACCGACGGCAGCCCGAAGGTGAAGGACACCACCGGAACCCGACGCTCGACGACGAGGTCGATCTTGGCCGCGAAGTGGTCGTCGTCGCCGTCGACGATCTCGGGCAATGGCACCCCGTAGCGCTCCGCCAAGGGCCGCAACGACTCTCGATACCGCTCGACGGCGGCGCGGTCACGGATCGGCGGGCCGGGGATGAAGATGTTGACGCCGTAGTCCACACCCACGTCAGCAACGGCGCCGATGTCGGAGTCGAGGACCTCCGGGGTCTTGTATCCGGCGGCGAGGAAGCCGAATCCGCCGGCCCGGGCGGCGGCGATCACCAGTCCCGGGGTCGACGGACCACCCGCCATCGGGGCCGCGATGATCGGTACCTCGAGCCCACGCAGATCGAACATCACTCACTCCTCTCCATCACGTTCGCCGTGTCACCGGCAAATCGCCGGCGATAGACCACCGGCGCCACTCCCACTGTCGTCGTGAAGTGGTGGCGGAGCAATGTCGCCGACGCGAAACCGGCCAGCCGCCCCACCTCGTCGACCGACAGCGCAGTGGTCTCGAGTAGATGTTTGGCGTGCAGCACGCGTTGCTCGGTCAACCAGCGTCGCGGCGGCATCCCGACCTCGTCGACGAACCGCCGCGCGAAGGTGCGCCCCGACATGTGCATCCGGGCGGCGAGATCGTCGACGGAGACGTCGTGATCGAGATGGGTGATCATCCAGTCCAGCAACTCGCCGAATCCCTCATCGGCGCACGTCGGCACCGGTGCATCGATGAACTGTCGCTGCCCGCCGTCGCGGTGCGGGGAGACCACCATCCGGCGCGCGATGCGATTGGCGATCGCCGACCCCCATTCCTCCCGAACCAGATGCAACGAGGCATCGATACCGGCGGCGGTTCCGGCGCTGGTGGTGATCGGCCCGTCGTCGACGAACAACACATCGGTGTCGACCTTGGCGTCGGGGAACATCCGCGCGAGCTTCTCGCCGTACCTCCAGTGGGTGGTGCAGCGTCGCCCGTCGAGGAGTCCGGCAGCCCCGGCCGCGAACGCTCCGGAGCAGACGGTGAGCACTCGGCCACCGTTGTCGACGACGGTCCGCAGGGTGCGTAGGACGTCTTCCGGGTAGTCCCCGGAGGTGCTGCCGCCCGGCACGGCGACCAGGTCGACGTCGAGGCACTCATCGAGGGTGTACGGGGCTGCGACCGTCACACCGTGGTCGACCTGCAGCGCCGCACCCGGCGTCGGTGATGCGACCCGGAAGTCGAAGGCGGGCACCCCGTCGTCGGTGCGATCGAGCCCGAACACCTCGTTGAGCACTCCGAACTCGAACAGGGCGACGCGCCCGAAGAGCAGAACGGCGACGGAGTTCAACATGAAGACCATTGTGGCAGATATTTTGCGAACAATGGCACCTCCGCCACTAGTGGCAGGAATTGAATGGGCGCATGCTTTCTGTCATGACTCCCCTGATCCTCACCATCGCAGCCCTCATCATCGTTCCCACCGCCGTGATCGTCTACCGTGTCCACCGGAAAGTCGGTGACGCACAACCGGTTCCGCTCGGTCACCTCGTCGGCCTGGCCGTGCGTGACGACCGTCCGTGGCGGTACGGCCCCGACACCGATCGCATCAATGCCGAGCTGCACACACTCCATCTCCAACGCCGCGACTCGGCATGAGTCAAACATGGGATGTTAGCCTGTCTGTATGACGCCGCTCATCACACCGCCCCCGCGCACCAGTTCGCTGGTGGTCGACCGGATGCACGAACTGATCCGCGACAACGTGTGGCCCGTGGGCGCCCGCATCCCCGCCGAGCCCGAACTCGTCGAACAATTCGGCGTGGGCCGCAATACGATTCGCGAGGCGGTGCGCGCACTGGAGCACTCGGGATTGTTGATGCCACGCCGCGGGGACGGCACCTACGTCCGCAGCCGCAACGTGCTCGTCGGCGCCCTCACCCGGGCCACCCCGGACCCGGTACTGACCGATCTGGTCAGCACGCGACGCGCCCTCGAGACCGAGGCCGCCGAGCTCGCGGCGCAGCGGGCCGACGCCGACGACATCGCACGCCTGCGGGCGAAACTCGAGGCGGCCGTCGCCGCACTCGACGCCGACGATGTCACCCGATACGCGCAACTCGACATCGAATTCCACGCCACCATCGTCGAGATCTCCGGAAACCGCCTGCTGATGGAGCTGTACGAAGGTGTCGGCGAGGTCATGCGCCGCACTCACGAGGCCATCGCCGCGGGCGCCACGCACGACGGACACCCCGACGGCCACCACGAGGTGGTGGCGGCGATTGCCGACGGCTCGCCGGAACGCGCACGCGCGGCCGTCCACACCTACCTCGACATCGCCCGCGAGGTGGTCCGATGACGGTGACGGAACCGTCGACCGCATCCGGCCGCACCCGTCGGGCCCGCCCGATCGGCACTGTGCTCACCGCGGTCGGCGTGATGTTGGTGGCGGCGAACCTACGGCCGGTCGTGGTGTCGGTGGCCCCGTTGATCGACGAGATCCGCGCCGACACCGGCTTCAGCAGTACCACCGCCGGTCTGCTCACCACGCTGCCGGTGCTGTTCTTCGGGTTGAGTGCTCCGGTCGCGCCGCGGCTGGCCGCCCGATTCGGCATCGAGCGCACCATCTTCGGCGCATTGCTCCTGCTGATCGTCGGCACCCTCATGCGCCTGGTCCCGGGGACGGCTCTGCTGTTCGCCGGTTCGGCCGTCGTCGGCGCGGCGATCGGCATGTGCAACGTGGTGCTGCCGGCATTGATCAAGCGCGACTTCGCACATCGGTCGGGCTTGATGACCGGTCTCTACTCGATGACACTGTCCGGCGGTGCCGCCGTGGCCGCCGGCGTCACGGTGCCGCTCGACAATGCGCTGGGCAACAACTGGCGACTCACGATCGCCGCCTGGGTGATCCTGGCCGTGGTGACCGCGGTGATCTGGACCCCGCAGATCACCCGGCGCAGCGAAGAAACGGTCGCAGCCACCGGGACGTTGCGCCGCAACACCATCGCGTGGGCGATCACCGTCTTCATGGGCGCCCAGTCACTGGTCTTCTACACCTTCACCGCATGGCTGCCCGCGTACCTGACCAACGACGGCTACTCGGCGGCCGCGGCCGGAACCATTCTGGCGGTCGGGCAGGTCGTCGCGCTCCTCGCGTCGCTGATCGTCCCGATCATCGCGGGCCGCTTCGCCGATCAGCGCGTGATCACGCTCATCGTGGTGGCCCTGTGCGGTATCGGATTGGCCGGGTTGCTGCTCACCGACCACGTGACGGTGCTCTGGACGATCCTGGTGATGTTCGGTCCCGGTGCCTCGATCAGTCTGGCCCTGTTGTTCATGGTGCTGCGCAGTTCGTCGGCCGAACAGACCGGCCAGGTGTCGGGGATGGCGCAGTCGGTGGGCTACATCCTGGCCGCCTTCGGACCCATAGTCGTTGGTGCCCTACATGATTCGACAGGTTCGTGGAACATCGCGATGTCGGTGCTCGCCATCCCGATCCTCGCGCAGGCGGCATCGACGCTGATCGCGGCGCGCGATGTCAAGATGGACCGGAAGCAGCCGGTCGCGAATGCCGGGAGTGCGGGATAGAACTTTCTTCCCACTTCACTGTATAGCGCAGTAGGGGGCTTGCGGCAAGGCCCCCTGCGCGCCTCACAATGGCGCACATGGTTTTTCGTGCCCGAAGTGCCTTCGCCCTGCCCGACTCACATTCCCCCAAGGCTCGCCCGGACGTCATAGGTGACGATGAGCGGCACTTCGCCGCGATCGCCGACCATCTCGCGCAGACGACCGCCGACCTCACCGACCGCCTCGACTCGCTGCGGCACGCCGAGGGCGGTGGGGGCCGCCGGGCCCTCGACCGCGATCTGGAGATCCACGAGACCACCCGCCGGCTCCGGGTCCTGTCCCGGTACCGCGTGGATCTGTGTCTCGGGCGGACCGTCGCCGCCGACGGCACGGTCACCTACATCGGCCGGATCGGACTGACCGATCGCACCGGGGAGCAACTGCTCATCGATTGGCGCACCCCGGCCGCCGAGCCGTTCTTCGCCGCCACCCAGGCCGATCCGAAGGGGCTGGCGAGCCGGCGCCGATACCGGTGGAACCAGGGCACGATCGTCGACTTCTGGGACGAGTCGTTCACCGGCGACACCGGCCATCTGGCGCTCGACGCCGACTCGGCATTCCTCGCCGGCCTGAACGCCGACCGGGAACCACGGATGCGAGATGTGCTGGGCACCATCGCCGCCGACCAGGATGCCATCATACGGGCCGGTAGCCGGGGCGCGCTCGTCGTCGACGGCGGCCCCGGTACCGGCAAGACCGTCGTCGCCCTGCATCGCGCGGCGTATCTCCTCTACGCCGATCCCCGGCTGGCCGGCAACCGCGGCGACCTACTCGTGGTCGGACCACACGACCCCTTTCTCGGCTATGTGTCCGATGTGCTGCCCAGCCTGGGCGAAGAAGGCGTGCACACCTGCACCCTTCGCGACCTCGTTCCCGAAGGTGTCGCTGCCACAACGGAGTCCGATCCGGCAGTCGAGGAGATCAAATCGCGCCTCGACCCGGTTGCGGTGATCGAGCGGGCGGTCGGCTTCTACGAACAACCGCCCACCGATTCGATCGAGATCGAGACTCCGTGGCAGGACGTCGAATTCGGCGTAGGCGAGTGGGCGGAGGCGTTCGGTGTACCGGAGCCCGGCACGCCACACAACGAGGCGCGCGAGGAGGTGTTCGAGGCGATCGTCGACATCGTCGGTGATCTGCTCGACGATCGCGACGCCGTGCCGAGACCGCGACTGCGCACGGCGCTGGCGCACAGCAGCACCCTGGTCGAGGCGTTCGGTGCCGCGTGGCCGGTGCTCGACGCGGCCACCCTGGTCGCCGACCTGTGGTCGGTGCCGGCGTATCTGCGGCTGGCCGCGCCGGAGCTGCGTTCCGCGCAGGTCCGGCTGCTGCAGCGCGCACAGCCCTCCGCGTGGACCACCGCAGATCTCCCGTTGCTCGACGCCGCGCACCGGCGGCTCGGCGACCCGGGCTTCTCCCGTCGTCGCCGTATCCGTGAGGCGACACTCGCCGCCGACCGCGCCGAGATGGACGCCGTCGTCGACCATCTGCTCGCGGCGCACACCCTCGACGACGGCGAGGGACTCGCCCCGATGCTGCGCAACGCCGACCTCCGTGAGGTCCTCGTCGACGAGTCCGCGGCGCCGGGTGCCGACCGCGATCCGCTGGCCGGGCCGTTCGCGCACATCATCGTCGACGAGGCGCAGGAGCTGACCGACGCGGACTGGTCGATGCTGTTGTCCCGCTGCCCTTCCCGTAGCTTCACCATCGTCGGCGACCGCGCCCAGTCCCGCCGCGGGTTCACCGAGACCTGGTCGCAGCGCCTGCACCGCGTCGGCTTCCCCGACGTCCGGCAGGTCGGGTTGTCGATCAACTACCGCACCCCGGAGGAGATCATGGCCGCGGCCGCGCCGGTGATCACCGCCGCGATTCCGGACGCCAACGTGCCGGTCTCCGTCCGCGCCAACGGAATCGACGTCCACCACGGGTCGACAGGCGAGCTCGACACGATCCTCGACGAGTGGGAGCGCGACCATCCCGGCGCCACCGCCTGCGTCATCGCCGCTCCCGATGAGCTGCCCGATCTCCGCACCCGCGAACGCGTTCGGGCCCTGCCGCCCGTACTGGCCAAGGGGCTGGAGTTCGATCTCGTGGTGCTCGTGGAATCCCCTGCGCTGGGCGGCGGCGTCGCGGGAGCCGTCGACCGGTACGTCGCCATGACCCGGGCCACCCAGCGGCTCGCGGTCCTCACCGCCGCACCGCACGCCGCAGCAGTCGGCGACACCGGGCAACGATAGGCTGGGGCATGCGTTTCGGTATCTGCATCCTGCCCGAGCTGACCTGGCGCGAGGCGCAGCCGCGATGGCGCCGCGCCGAGGCGATGGGTTTCGATCACGCCTGGACCTACGATCACCTGGTCTGGGGTGGCCTGCCCGATTCCCGGTGGTTCGCCGGTATCCCGACGCTCACCGCCGCGGCGATGGTCACCGAGCGAATCTCGTTGGGTGCGTTCGTCATCTCGCCCAACTTCCGGCATCCGGTCGCGCTGAGCCGCGAGGTCGCCACGCTCGTCGACATCTCCGACGGCCGGCTGCTGCTCGGGCTCGGCGCCGGCGGCACCCCCGACGACATTCTGCTCGGCGGCGATCGACTGCCACCGCGGCAGCGCGTCGACCGGCTTCAGGAGTTCACCCTGCTCCTCGACCGCACCCTGAGCGAGGACCACGTCGACGCCGACGGTGAGTACTACCAGGCCCGCGACATGCGGCTCGTCGGCGATCCGGTCCGGCCACGGGTGCCGTTCCTGCTGGCGGGCAACGGCCCGCGCTCAGTGCGATTCGCCGCCCGGCACGGCGATGGGTGGATCACCACCGGCGCTCCCGCGGACACGCTCGACGACTGGCTCGACGGGGTCCGAGCCAGCAGTGAACTGCTCACCGACACCCTCGAGAAGGACGGCCGGACCGGAGACTTTCCCCGGTACCTCAGCCTCGACGCCTCACCACGCAACGCGCTGGAGAGCATCGGGTTGTTCGACGAACTCGTCGGCCGCGCAGCCGATCTCGGCTTCACCGATGTGATCGTCCACTGGCCCCGGGCCGAACAGCCGTACCGGGCGTCGGAACGCGTGCTCGACGAGGTCGCCACACGGCTGCAATCCCACTCGCATCCGCGCACCGCTGTGACAGACTGACCGATCATGAGTCGGCGCAGATCGGTAGCGGGCTTGGTCGTCGCGGTGACCGGCGGTGCCCAGGGCATCGGAGCCGAGATCGCCCGGCAACTTGCCGTCGCTGGTTATACACCTCCACCAACGCCGTTGGTCTCAGGAACCTACCGAGTTGCACGACGCGATCACCGTGCTCACCGAGGCGTTCCGGCTACGTGACTATGCTTCTCGCCAAACCGCCTCGGATGGTCGGGAATCCGGCCCTGCCCGGGCGGTGCCGATCGACTGGGCCGAGTTCGTGTGCGCCGCCCTGGCCGGCGCCGCCGCCAAGGCCGGCGGTATCGCTGCGGTGCTGACGGGTCGACCGGAATCCGACGGTCTCCCGCCTGATCACCCTGGTGGCCCGGGATGCGCCGAGGGCCTTGACCGCGATCAACACCGCTCGCGGCGCGGCCCGCCGACTGGCGTGGCAGGCAGCAGGCCCGGCCGCCCCGACCACAACACCGGTGCTGGCCATCCGGTGATCGTCAATCTTGATGCCACCCTGGTCACCGCGCACTCGGAGAAGCAACACGCCGCACCAACGTATATGCGCGGGTATGGGTTTCACCCGTTGTGTGCGTTCGTCGATCACGGGCCCGCCGGTACCGGCGAACCCCTGGCGATGATGTTGCGGGCTGGTAATGCCGGGGCGAACATCGCCGCCGACCACATCACCGTCGTCGATCAGGCACCGGCGCCGAGCCCGCTGCGAAGACCGTATCCGCACCGCCAAAGACTGCGGCCTGACCAACCTGCCACTACACGGGTTCGAGCAGAACCGCATCTGGTGCGCCATCGTCGAGCTGGCCTGCGAGCTACTGGCCTGGACCCAGCTCCTTGCGTTCACCGATCACCCGGCCCGCAGGTGGGAACCTACTAAACGGCTACGGCAGCAACTGTTCTCGATCGCCGCGAAACTCACCCGCCATGCGCGACGTACCCGACTCAAACTCGCCGCCACCGCACCGAACCTGCAGCTCCTCCTCGACGGAATCACCAGAATCGCAACACTTCCCAACCCTGGCTGACCACGCTATCCGACCTGACCACAGACCAGAAAGGACACCCACCTCGGGGCCGTGAACCCCGACGCCCACCGACGCTCGGGCATCCACACACGGCCCGACCCCGGAAATCGGTCCTCAGACCACCCATCCGGGCTCAACCATCACGCAGCGTCGCCACACGAAAGATAGAGGTTAACCTAGGTTAACCTCTACGTGCCGGACTGGTTTATACGATCGCTCCCAGTGCCAATCCTGCCGCAAAGGCTATTAGTGGGTAAGTGATGAGCCAACCGAACCAGCCGGTGAAAGCCCAGCGCAATCGCTTCATGAGAGACCGGGTACCGTTGTCTTGAGCCATGTTCGACAGATTGTACCGATATCAGAGGCTAGGGATTCCCAGTCACTCACCGGTGCTGTGCAGGAGAGTATCGACAGGGCCGCTTTCCCTTCTGTTGTCTTGTACGACACATGTATCCGTCTGATAGCGAGCACTCTATGATCTTCGACGAAGCGGCCTTCGTCGATGCTCACGAAGCCATTTACGAGAACGTGGTGTCCAATCAACTGTGAAGAGTTGAGGTTTAGGATGTCTTGGTCAGTGTCAATTGCGGATAGTTTTAAGCTGACGGATGACATAAAGTCGAAGTATTGAATGACGACGTTAGGGGCAAACGATTCACCCCGGCGCGGAGGTTGAAGCAGTACCCTGCTTGCCATCAGCGAGTTAGCCAGTTCGGTGTCGGCATCGCTCCATCCTACGGGAGCTGCAAACATCAGTTGCGGGTTCACCGCGCGCAAAGTTGCAGGCTTCCCGGTTGCACGGATACCGTACTCGACGGCGGTTAGTGTCACAATGTGCTCCCTTTAAGATTAACCCTAGAGTAGTGAGCTACCTATTATGGCGCCTAGGAGAAAAGCGATCACGGTGGGGATGGCGTAGAAGTTTATCAACCATGTATCAGTAATATTGTCGCCAAGACGGTTGCGTACGAACTTGTTGGTGTCGTCGACGTTATCAACGGCCCATGCTTCACGGGTTTTGATTGCCGAGTGTCGAGGTCGTGTTCGCTTGCTCATTTGCCGGTTCTCTCGCCGTGGTTAGTCGAACAATCCTTTGATCCACCGTGCGGCGTCCGCGCCTGCCTGGCTTCCAACCGCCGCGCCGATACCTCCGCCGATGGCGGTACCAATCGGACCCGCGAACGACCCTATCGCCGCGCCAGCGGCCAAACCGCCAAGCGCACCGCCTGCAATGGCTCCACCCGCGCCAGCGAGTGCATCGCCGCCGTCTTCTTCACCACGATGATACTTGCCGAACTCATCGGCAGCGGTCAACGCGGTCCCGAGAAGGAACGAGCCCCGAGCCAGAGCCTTGCCTGCTGAGCCGAGGCGTGCGATCTCTTCTGCGCTGAGACCGGCTCTGCCCACCGAATGGGATGGTCCTGGCTGCCGGAAAGTAGCTGCGATATCGCCACCGCGTTGCTGTGCGGCGCCAATGGCTGCGGTGACTGCTGGGCCGTTGAGGTCCAGTGGTTCTCCGGTAGCCGGATTGGTGAACAACGTTGATGCCTCGCCCTCGCCACCGGTGGCCGATTGTCCGGTCCCTGCGATGTTGATGGTGTAGGTGGTGCCGTCGGGGTTGGTGCCGGTGTATTGGGTTTGTCCGGTGCGGGGGTTGGTGATGGTGGTGGCGGGTTGCCCGGTCACGGGGTCGGTGCCGGTGTTGACGATGAGTCCTTGTTCGCGCAGTCCGGTGCGGGTTTGCGCGCCCTGCGCGGTGTGTTGCGCTTCGGGGCTGGTGTAGGGGCCCATGCTGGTGGCGGCGGTGAGTTGATCGGTGAACGCTTGGGCTGGATCGTTGCCGGTGGCGCGCACACTGAAGTGAGCGCCGGTGGTGGGATCGGTGTAGACGTTGATCGGATTGCCGTCGTCGTCGACGCTGGCCGTGGCCGCGTAGCCCTGCTCGCGAGCCTCGATGCGTTGTTGAGCGCCGTCTCGTCCTTGTACCGCGGGGCCTTGAGTGTTGGCGATCTGACGGTCGATGACGTCTTGGCTATGTGAGTCGGAGACTGCCTGTTGGGTGGTCGGGGACATGCCTGTCGGCACCTGCGCGGTATCTCCGGTGGTGGGGTCGGTGACGTTGGCGACCGGGGTGCCGTCATCGGTAGCGCCTGAGGTGACCGCCAAGCCCTGATCGCGTAGGGTCTGGCGTTGCTGAGCGGCGTCACGACCGGACACTTCGGGGCCTTGGGTGTTGGCGGTCATCTGGTCCCACTGGCTTTGCGAGTTCGACGCCGCCACTGCTTGCTGAGTATCCGGAGATGGGCCGGTGGCGACCTGACCGCTGTCCCCGGTGACAGGGTCGGTGACGTTGGCGACCGGGGTTCCGTCCGAGGAGGTCCCCGAGGTCACATCCAAGCCTTCTTGCCGCAACGCTTGGCGTTGTTGAGCGCCGTCGCGCCCCTGTACCGCGGGGCCCTGAGTGTTAGCGGTGAGCGCGTCGAAACCGGCTTGCGCTTGCGACTCCTCGTGAGTCGGGTCGGCGACGATGGGATACACCGCATCGGGCGAGGGTTCGACGTGCTGGACCAGGTTCCCGTTGTAGTCGACGGTATACCAGGTTTTCTGAGGTCGTCCGAGGGCGTCGTAGGCCCATGGTTTCGCGATCTGGCTGACTGGTTTACCGGTGGCGTCGTAGATGGTGGCCGACCCGTCCGGATTCACCCCGATATGCCCACCCGGCGGCACGTCTTCATGGAACACGTAGTTTTTCGGGCTGCTCGGATCGTTGATCAACACCAACTGCGACGGACCCACCGTGGCCCGTTCCGACCCGCCACGCCGCAGCAACGACCAACTCTGCAGCCCACCAGACGACGACCGCCCGCCGAGGGCTGCGCGCCGTACCCGAGGGTTCGCCGCGGCGAATGCCGCCGCACCCGCCACGACCCACGCAGCCAGCGGGATCTCCGGTTGCTTCGAGCCCGAATCCAATGCGTGCGGCGGGTTGTTTGGCTCGGCGGTCGCCGCGCCCGGCACGGTTGTCACTGCCGGGGCAGCAGTGCTCGGGGCTACCGGTACTTGACCGGTGGTGTCGCCGGGCGGGACTGGTTGCGGTGCTGTTGGCCGTGCGCTGCCGGTGTTCGGGTTGTTTGGTACCGATTCGCCGTTGCCGGTGCCTGCGGGTGGTTGTGGGGCGGCTTGTCCGGGCACAGTGACGATCGGCGTGCCGTTGCCTTCGCCCGGGCCGGGCCCAATGTTGGAGCCGACTTGTGGGCCACCGGTGCCGTTGGCGCCGGTCGTCGGTACGTACGGCGTGTTCGTAGTGGGTTGGAAGGTGTTGGTAGGTACCGAGACACACGGCCAGTTCGAGCCGTACTGGGCGCGCATCTGATCGCACAACGCGTCCGCGTGTGCCGGAGCCGGTTCGCTGCCGAGCGCCGCTGCGGTGACCCCGCCGCCGATCGCCAACACCGCGGCAGCCAGCAGCCCAGCACCGAGACGATGGCGCGGGACCCGGTGATGCCCCCGACGAACCTTCGACGCCACCGACTGCTCTGCTCGCGTTCCGCTGCTGGATGTCATTTGTTGCCCCACATCAGGGCTCCGAGGATGGCGTTCGCACCGGCCCAAAACCAGCGTCCGGCGATCGACATCACTAGAAAGAACACCAGGAATACCGGAATCACACCCCACCGATCCGACCACACCCCAAGATTCATCAAGTTCGCCGCCGCCAGCACCAGCAGTACGCAGCCGACGAGGAACAGCATCACCTTCAGTACCGGCACCCCACCACTGGCGGAGGGATCGTCCGGCGCAGAAGTCGGGCCAGCCTCGGCGGCCGAGCGACCGGTATGGCCCGCCGTCGTGGGGAGTTCAGTGGTCACGGCGTTGGCGTCGAGGCGATGCGCGCCACCCGACACCGACAAGGAAGAAGTAGGAGCAGTCATACAGGCTCACAGCCCTTCAGGAGACAAATCTGGACGTTTGTTCTTGGATGAAGTCGTCGACCGCACTGGCCGAGCTCGTGGTGACCGGCTAGACCAATGGGTCAGAGGTAGTGGGGTTTGCCGTACACGTTGATCGTGTTGTCGTTCAACGCTGTTGACACGCTGACGGTCACGTACGCCCGTAGGGCGACCGGTCCCAGACAGCCGTCGACCTTTACATGCACGCCGTCGACGGTGATGCCGGCTTTCCCAGTCTGCATCTTCTTCGACCCGAACGGGATGTCGGCGATGGTGCCCGGCCGCAATGTCGTGGAGATGTTCGGGGTGACCGTCGCGCCGATCACCACCGCCGGCGGATAGGAAATGTTCATCTGCGCTGACGGGCCACCCGAGATCCCGACCGTGGCGCCCGAGGTGACGTCGGTGTTGCAGCCGATCTGAAAACCGGCCGCGACAGTGCCCGCCTGCACCGGCACCGAACCGGTACCGGCGATGACACCCTCACCCTTGAGGGAGATGAATCCTTCTCTCGTCCAGCTTGATTGATTAAGCGGTGGTACCGACCGTACCTGCTCGTGCGACTTGATCGCCGAGACGACCCAGCCGTCATCGGTGCGTTTCGTGGTCTGCTGATCAGCAAACGCATTCGAGCTTGCGGCCGACATCCCGACACCCGCCACGGAGGATGCGAGCGCGGCGATCGCCACACACGCACCTGTGAGCGCTCGACGCCGCGCCGTCGCCCCCGGTTGCTGCTGTTCCTGACTGCTTCTCACCTCTCGAGCCACTCCTCGCACACGTCAGTGCACCGACTTGCATGGACGATGCCAGATTCTGAATAGTTCTCGAATACCCAAGCACGACTCACAGGATTCGGCAACCTAAAGATCGCCGTCGCCTTCTTGATTGCGCAAGTCGCTGGTAGGAGCGGTGCACAGGATTTCCGGACCGGAAACAATCCCGAAAACGGGGACGCATTGAGCTCTCCGAGAACAGCAGCAGGAAGCTCGCAAGGAGAAAAGAATGGGAGCGTGCCCGGGCTACCGCCATGACTCGCCAGCACAAGCCGCAGCGGCGGAAAGTCGAGGCCACCTGTCAAGCGTCGTCATCGTTGATCGGCCTGTGATGGACTGCTGGCATCATCGATCGTGGCGACCTCCGCTGACAACCCAATCGGCCCACGCGCATGCGCAGCGGCACTCGCGTCGTCTTGGCCGACGGACGATACGGTCACGTAGCCCGACTCCGACTCGGCTGTTAGCCTCGATCTTTCGTGTGGCAACGCTGCGTGATGGTTGAGCCCGGATGGGTGGTCTGAGGACCGATTTCCGGGGTCGGGCCGTGTGTGGGTGCCCGAGCGTCGGTGGGCGTCGGGGTTCACGGCCCCGAGGTGGGTGT
>NZ_JBNCLY010000019.1:0-85987 GCF_049844915.1 Gordonia sp. DT30
CGTTCATTGGCTGCCGCGACCTCCAACAACGACTCATCCGAACACGGCGACAGATCCGTCGAACCCATCTGATCGAGGAGGGCATGCAACAACGCCACCTGCTCATCCGGTGTAAGAGCCGGCAGGTCGATCGTTGTCATTGTCACCCCCAGTGCAAGCCTGCGAACACAAGTTCGCAAGAACATGCGTACGAGTCTACACCGGATATGCCCGGTTGACTACCCTCTCTCGAAGAAATTTTCGGATTCCGCCCGCAGGCTTCGTCGGCGTCGGACCGCTGCGTTAAGATTCGCGCAAACGTTCGATAGATATCCACATTCGCGAGGGCGGGGAGGGAGACGCGCCGATGCGAATCGACAGCGCGGCCAGGCATGACGCCTCTATCCTGCACGCCGATCTCGACTCGTTCTATGCATCGGTCGAGCAGCGCGACGATCCGGCGCTGCGTGGCCGTCCCGTGCTCGTCGGCGGCGGGGTGGTTCTCGCCGCGAGCTACGAGGCCAAGGCCCACGGCGTGCGGACGCCGATGCCCGGCCGTGAGGCGCGTGCCCTCTGTCCGGGCGCCGTCGAGGTCCGTCCGCGTTTCGACGCGTACATGGAGGCCAGCCGCGCGGTGTTCGAGATCTTCCGCGACACCACGCCGCTGGTCGAGGGCATCTCCGTGGACGAGGCGTTCCTCGATGTCGCCGGGCTTCGGCGCCTCGTCGGCAGCCCCGTGTCCATCGCCGAGACCTTGCGGGCGCGGATTCGCACGGAGGTCGGACTGCCCATCACCGTCGGCCTGGCGCGCACCAAGTTCTTGGCCAAGGTCGCCAGCGCGGTCGGCAAGCCCGACGGCTTGCTGGAGGTCGCGGCGGGCACCGAATTGGCGTTCCTGCACCCACTTCCGGTGCGCCGACTGTGGGGAGTCGGCCCCGTCACCGAGGCGAAACTCGCCGACGCCGGCATCGCTACGGTCGGCGACATGGCCGCAATCGGCGAGAAGTCGTTGTGCCGCATCGTCGGTCCCGGCGCCGGGCGTCATCTGTTCGCCCTGTCCCTGGCGCAGGACCCGCGACACGTCGAGACCGGCAGGCGGCGTAGCTCCATCGGCTCACAACGTGCACTGGGCCGTCGAATCCGCGCGGAGGCCGACATCGAGGCCACCGTCATCGCCATCGTCGAACGATTGGGCAAGCGTCTGCGCGCCGCCGACCGGGTATCCCGAACAGTGGTGTTGCGCCTACGCTTCCACGACTTCTCGCGAGCCACACGATCGCGTACCCTGGCCGAGCCGACCGATCGCACGGAAGTGCTGATGAGTTGTGCGCGCGCGCTCTTCGATGAGGCGCGTCCGCTCATCCGCGAACGCGGCTGCACCCTTATCGGTCTGTCGCTGACCAACCTCGGTGACGACGACGCGTTGCAACTGGCCCTGCCCTTCGAGGACGACCATCAACCCCAACTCGACGCCGCGATGGACCAATTGTGCAACCGCTTCGGACGAGACTCCGTCACCCGCGCCGTGCTCGTCGGGCGCGATCATGGTGAGGACGCCCCGATGCTGCCGGACTCCTGACGTCGGCGGGGCTGAGACGAAACGATGACCGGCACGGGGCAGACTTGACCTTGACACCGTGACAACCTGTTGGCTGGTGGTGAAGGAGGTGGTCGACATGAACGCCATCGAGAACCACAGCACCAACCGGGACGAGCACATCGAACAGCTTCTCCGGGCCCTCGGCCATCCCGACCCGTCAGTTCGCCTGCGCGCCGCGATGTCTGTCGGCGCCTTCGGTTCCGAAGACCCGGCGGACCAACGAGTGTCGGCTCGATTGATCGAACAGAGTGCGGTGGAGCCGGACTTCTTCGTCCGCGACATGTTGACGTGGGCATTGTGCAGGCAGCCCGCCGACGTCACCGTCCCGCGGTTGCTCGCCGAACTCGACTCCGGCACCACTCAGGCGAAAAGCCAAGCGCTCCATACGCTGTCGAAGATCGGAGACCAGCGGGCTTGGCCGCGCGTCGCCGCGATGCTGCACGACGCCGACGACGAGGTCGCTCGCGCGGCCTGGCGCGCGGCAATCGCGTTGGCTCCCGCCGATGCCGTACCCGCCCTGGCCGGGGATCTCGCGATGGAGCTGGGCCGACGTCTCGACGAGGAGGCCCGGCGCAGTCTGAGCCGCGCGCTCGTCGCGCTCGGTGCGGCCGGGTACACGGTCGCCGAGGCCGCGTCGAGCAGCGCGGATGAAGCCGCGCGTACCCACGCGCGGGCCACGGTCTCATTGTTCGACGACCCCGACGCGGCGTTCACCGAATCGCTCGAGCAGGCGCGCCGGGTGGCGATACGGGGCGTCGATGCTGATCGGTGAGGTCGCCCGCCGCTCGGGGGTCTCGGCGCGCATGCTGCGGCACTATGACCGGCTCGGGCTGGTCTCGCCGACCGGACGCAGCGCCGGCGGCTATCGGCAGTACGCCGCGGGCGACCTGCGCAGGCTCTTCCAGGTGGAGAGCCTGCGCACGCTCGGTCTGTCCCTGCCGGAGGTGGCTGCCGCGCTGGACCACCCCGACGCCACCCCGGCAAAGATGGTCGACGAACTCATCCGGCGAACCCGCGACCGCATTGCCGCCGAGGAGGTGTTGCTCGACCGGTTGGAACGCGTCGCCGCGGTGTCGCCGGCGGACTGGACCGATGTGCTGGGTGTGGTGACGATGTTGCGCGATCTCCGGTCGTCGTCCGGGACCCGGCGCATCCAGGCGGTGCTGACTTCCGACGACGATGTGCTACCGGTCGCCGAGGTCGTGAAAGCGGCACTGGCCGAGCAAGATCCGAATGTCTTCGGGACGCTGGCCTGGTCGCTGGCACGGGTCGGCGATGCGGTCCTGGACCCGCTCGTCGAGGGGCTCGCAGCGCCGGACGCGGCGGTACGCGCGCGGGCCGTCCGGGTGATCGCAGCCATCGACTCCGACCGCGTCGAGCCGATCCTGCGCTCGGCCCTGGCCGACGATGCCGCTGCGGTGCGTGACCACGCCGCCGTCGAACTCGCCGAGCGTGGTTCGGTGGCGGCGATCGACGCACTGGTCGAGATGGTCGTCGCCGGTCGCCGCGACATCGAGGCGGCCGAGGCACTCGGGCTGCTCGCCGAAGACGCGCACCTCGCCGATCGTATCGTCGCCGATCTGAAACGTCCCCTCTTTCCGGGCAATCCCACATCGAGCGACCAAGTGCGGCTGCGGATTACGCAGGCCCTCGCCGAAATTCCCGGCGGTGCCGCGCGCATGCTGCTGGCAGACCTCGCGAACGATCCGGCGTACGTGGTCGCGATGACTGCCACCGCCATCCTCGCCGCTGCCGGCCGGTCGCCGAGGTGAGCGCAACGTGAACGGATGGGGCCGAAGGTCTCTTTCTCGAGCAGATTGACGAGCTTGTCTGACGAGCAGCGCCCGACACCGGTAAGAAGGAGAGAAGGAACCGCGGAATTCATCCAACGGCGTGAGAGGCCCACACGATGTCCCAAGGCACCGGAATCGCAGCGCATGCATATGAGAAGGCCGATATCGAGGCGGACCTGCGATGGTGGGCCGCCGCGAACTACCTCAATATCGCCCAGATCTATCTGCAGGACAACGTCTTGCTACGTGAACCGCTCACCGTCGACCACATCAAACCGCGGTTGCTCGGGCACTGGGGCACCAGCCCCGGGCTGTCGGCCATCTACACGGTGCTCAACCGCCTCATCAACGAGACCGGATCGGAGTGGCTCTACATCACCGGTCCCGGGCACGGCGGCCCCGCGTTGGTGGCCAACACCTACCTCGAGGGCACGTACTCGGAGGTGTACCCGGACATCTCGCTCGACGCCGACGGCGTCCGCCGCCTGTGCCGGCAGTTCTCGACGCCGGGCGGCATCCCGAGCCACGTCAGCGTCCAGACACCGGGCAGCATCCACGAGGGCGGTGAGCTCGGGTATGCGCTGGTGCACGCCGCCGGGGCCGCCTATGACGATCCCGATCTGATCGTCGCCGCCGTGGTCGGCGACGGCGAGGCCGAGACCGGCCCGCTGGCGGGGTCGTGGAAGATCCCGGCGTTTCTCAATCCGGCCCGCGACGGTGCCGTGCTGCCGATCCTGCACCTCAACGGTGCCAAGATCGCCGGCCCGACGGTCCTCGGCCGCAGCAGTGACGCGGACATCGCCGACTATCTGGGCGGCCAGGGCTGGCGTCCGGTATTCGTCGAGGGCGACGACCCCGAGCAGGTGTTTCCCGCCCTGCACACCGCGCTGACCGACGCCTACCGGGCGATCCGCGCGATCCAGGCGGACGCGCGCGGTGACGGATCGGGCGATTCCGCCGGCGCCGGCCGGGCCAAGTGGCCCGCGATCGTCTTGCGGACGCCGAAGGGGTGGACCGGCCCGAAGTTCGTGGACGGCAAGAAGATCGAGGGCACACACTGGGCGCATCAGGTCCCGTTGTCGGGGGTCAAGGAGAACCACGAGCATCTGCGGATGCTGGAGGACTGGCTGCGCTCGTATCGACCCGACGAACTCTTCGACGAGAACGGCACCGTGGTCGACTCCATCCGTGCACTCGCGCCAGAGGGCGACCTGCGTTTGGGTGCGACCCCGTACGCCAACGGCGGACGCCTGCTCAAACCGCTACGCCTGCCGCCGATCTCGCAGTACGCACTCGACATCTCCACGCCGGGCGTGCTGCTCCACGAGACGACCCGCGTGCTCGGCGAGTTCATGCGCGACATCTACCAGGAGAACGGCACACCCGACGGCGGCGGCAACTTCCGCCTGTTCTGCCCGGACGAGACGACGAGCAACCGTCTCGGCGCCGTCTTCGAGGTCACCGAACGTTGCTGGCAGCTTCCGACCACCGAGTACGACGATGATCTCTCGGCATCCGGCCGGGTCATGGAGGTGCTCAGCGAGCATCTGTGCCAGGGCTGGCTCGAGGGCTACACGCTCTCCGGCCGACATGGTCTGTTCGCGACGTACGAGGCCTTCGCAATGGTGAGTGCATCCATGGTGGTGCAACACACCAAGTGGCTGCAGCACGCCGCGGAATTGCCTTGGCGCGAACCGGTTTCGTCGCTCAACATCCTGCTGACCTCCACCTGCTGGCGTAACGATCACAACGGCTTCTCCCATCAGGGGCCCGGGTTGATCGACCTGGTGCTGCCGCTGTCGCCGGACGTCGTGCGGGTGTGGCTGCCACCGGACTCGAATTCGTTGCTGTCGATCGCCGACCACTGCTTCCGCAGTCGCGACCACGTCAACGTGCTCGTCGCCGACAAGCAGCCCCACCTGCAATACCTGACCCTCGACGAGGCCAACGAACAGGCCGCGGCGGGCGCCTCCATCTGGGAGTGGGCGGGCACCGAGGCACGCGACGACGGGCCGGGAGAAGCCGTGGTCCCCGACGTCGTGCTCGCCGCCGCCGGTGACGTCCCGACGCAGGAGGTGCTGGCCGCCGCGCAGTTGCTGCGTGACTGGGTGCCGTACCTGCGGACACGGGTGGTCAACGTGATGGATCTGATGGCGCTGCTCCCGCAGAACGATCACCCGCACGGCTTTTCGGAGGACAAGTTCATCGAGCTGTTCACCCGCGACACCGATGTGGTCTTCGCCTTCCACGGCTATCCCAGGGCCATCCACCAACTCGTGCACGGCCGCACCCATCCGGGTCGCTTCCACGTGCGCGGGTTCTCCGAGCAGGGCACCACGACGACTCCGTTCGACATGGTGGTGCTCAACAAGATGAGCCGCTACCACCTGGTACTCGAGGCTCTTCGACGTTCTCGCCGCGCCCCCGAGAAGGGCACCGAGCTCGCCGAGTATTGCCGGACGCAGTTGGCCAGACACCACGACTACGTGCGCGAACACTTCGAGGATCTCCCGGAGATCCGGGATTGGACGTGGGGGTGACAGGGCCTGCGCTGCGCGCGCTCCGGTGAGCACGCTGTATTGCGACGCAGTGGCGGTTCGAACCTGGCCGGACTCTCGTTCCCGTTCTTGCGGGAGAAGCTGCACGGCCGCTCCGATCCCCGCATCGTCGCCGCGGAGCCGGCTGCGTGCCCGTCGATCACCGAGGGGGAGTACCGCTACGACCACGGCGACGTCGCCGGACTGACGCCGCTTCTCAAGATGCACACGCTTGGAATGGATTTCGTGCCCGACCCGATCCACGCCGGTGGCCTTCGCTATCACGGAATGGCGCCGGCTCTGAGCCACACCGTCGAGCTCGGTCTCGTGCAGGGTGTGGCGATCGGGCAAAGGGACGCCTTCGCGGCCGGCATCACATTCGCCCGGACGCAGGGGATCGTGCCCGCCCCGGAATCGACACACGCGATCGCTGCAGCGGCGGCACATGTCGCCGACAGCGACACCGAAGAGGTTATCGTCATCGGGCTTTCCGGACATGGTCAGCTCGATCTGCCGGCGTATGCGGAGTACCTCGACGGAAAGATGATGCTCGACGGCAAATGACGAGGACCACATGACACGGCCCCGATCGGAGGCAGTAGGAATGGCTGACACCGCGCATTTGGTGCTCGCTCACTACCACCCGGCAGACGGTCAGCACACGAGGGTGCTCGATCTGCTCGAACAGCTCGCAGCCGCCAGTCGGGACGAGCCGGGAAATCGGGGATATGACTACTTCGTCTCCCCGGACGGTGCCGAGGAGATCCTGATCGTCGAAAGGTACGGCAGTGCCGCCGATTTCGTGGCACACCGAGAGTCCGAGCACTTCCAGCGTCTCGGGGCGCAGCAGATCATCCCATTGCTCGCGCGGCGCCACGTCGAAGAGTTCCCGCTCCGATGACGTTTGGGGCAAACGACAGTGCCTGAACAGAGGCGGAAGCCCGAGTCCCGGGCCGGCGCCCTATGAAGTTCTCAAGGAACAGTTGCGGTCCCGGCCGGGCCGGGTGCAAGGGGCAGAAAGATCTAGCAGGAGAGCCTGTTTCAGGCAGCGCTGTCGAGTCGTAGCGTGCGCCGGCTGTAGGCCGGTAGTGGTCGTCGTTTTGGGTCGACGGTGGCGGGTGGGATCAGCCACGGATGTCGGTCGAAGCCCATGATCACGTCCCACCCTCGGTCGTGGACGTCGTGGTGGCAGGCGGTGCACAGCAGGCACCCGTTGTCGAGGTCGGTGGGGCCACCATCGACCCACGACACGAGGTGATGCGCTTGTGTGCGCGATGCGGGCGCGCCACATTTCACGCAGCACTCATCCCTGAGCAGCAACGCTTTTCGTTGTGCCGGTGTGAACAGGCGTTTCTCGCGTCCGACGTTCAGCGGCACCTGTTCACCGTCGACGATGACGACGGTGACCGCAGCATCACAACCCAACGTCCTCGCGGTCGCGGGTGTCACCGATCCCATGAACTCCAACGCGGACAGCTTCGGGGTATCGGCGGGGATGGTCAACAGGACGCCGCCGGTCGGTTTGCACGACACGGTCTCGTCAGCAAGTCCCTTCTCGGCGAGCTCGAGAATGGATTCGAAGGCATCGGCGCGCCTGTGTTGTGCTGGCCGCGGATCATGCGAGCCGTCGGGTTGCGGTTTCGGCGCCGACAGCGCTTCGACGAGACTGTGCAGTTTTTCCCCGGCAACGGCATCGAGGTTGGCGCGTACATCGAGGCGGCCATCATCGGTTTTGTGGTAGCCGAGTTCGTTGATCGACTTGTCTTCGGCGGCAGGTTTGCCATCGTCGGTGTCGGCGGCGAGCTCATTCGCGATGGTACGGGCATGATCGGAGATCTGCGCCGGCGTCATGCCCGCCGACGACCACGACATCAGTGACATCAACTGTGCTGACCGCAGGTCGGCGTCGACGGGTTCCGGTGACCGAGACGCGATGTGCGACAGCCCCCGCACGATTGCGTCGGCGTGTTCGGACGAGATGGAACCGTCAGCGGCGTGGCGCAGGAGTGAGTCGATGTCGGTAGCGGTACCGATCCGCACAAATCGCGAGGCGACCGCGGGCGCGCACCCCATCACGACCAGCAGTTCCCGCAACCGACGGCCCTTGCCGTCGGCGACACCGAGTCGGTCAAGATCACCGGTCAACGTGGCGGCATGATGGTCGGCGAGATTGCGGATCAGCAGAATCTGCTGAAGCGCGGCGTGTGCTTGCGGCCCGGTCACATCCGGGCCGGTGCGCAGCTCGGCGAGCAGGTCGACAACGCCGGCCAGAATAGCTGCGGTATCGGTGCTTTCGACGGTTCCGTCGGCGATCATGGTGCCCCCCTTGGTGATCGATTCGATGTTTCCATACTACGCGCAGCCACGGACAATCAGCCACGATCTTGTCGGGCTCTGTGCATCGAATACTGCTTGTGGACAACATGGTTCGCGGCATCGATGAACGCGCGATTCTGTCGGTGAGGTCTGGTAGGGAGGGTCCACCTCAGTGGCCATCGGAGAGCAGCGCGTCCAGTGGGACCGTCGGAAGGTGAATCCACCCCTCGCGCTGGGCAATTACGCGGTCGATGCCCTCGAGGAGACGTGTATCGCCCAGATCGGCTGCGCGCGCGACCAAGGCGGTGATCACCGCGTCGAAAGCGTCGTCGTCGCGCTCCATCAATGCCCGGTGCGGCCCGAGTCGAAGCCATGGTGCGGCATCGGCAAGGGTCGAGACGAGCTCGGCGAGCGCGGCGCGATTGGCCGTCCGCTTGTACCCCCGCGACTGCATTCCCCAATGTCGCAGTGCCCCGGCCGGATACGCCTCGACGGCCCAGCCGTCGACGCGATCATCGACGCCGAGGTCGGCGACGAGTCCGGCGCACCGAAAGGCGACGTGCGCGATCCTGTCCGCCGACACGCTCAGCGGCCGGCCGACGACCACTCGATGACCGCTCGATGACCGCGACCGCCGTCGAGGCGGGTGATGCCGCGAGATCGATTCCGGCCGTTCGTGTCACCGATTCAGCGGTAGACGCATCAGGACCCGTGGGAAGCCATCGAGCACAGAGGTCGTGTCGGCGGCCTTGGTGAAGCCGACCCGTTCGAACATCGACTGGGTACCGACGAAGGCCATCGTGAGATCGACGCGCTCGCCCCCGTTGTCGACAGGGTATGCCTCGATCGCCGGAGCACCGTTCGCGCGCGCGAACTCGACGGCACCGGCGATCAACGGATGCACGATCCCGGTCTTGCGGTGACCGGGGCGCACCCGCAGACACCACAGCGACCAGACGTCGAGGTCGTCGACGTGCGGAATCTTGCGATTGCGCGCGAAGTTGGAGGCAGAGCGTGGTGCGACCGCTGCCCAGCCGACGACCTCATCGTCGAGATAGGCGAGCACGCCGGGCGGGGGATCGGCGGCGCACAGCTTCTCGACGTATCGACCGCGTTCCTCTTTCACGAGAGAACGGTTGAGTTTGCTGGGGAGTCGATGGCTCAGACACCAGCAGACGGTGGCATCGGGGCGTTTCGGGCCGACCATGATGGCGACGTCATCGAAGTTCGAGGCCGGTCGGACCGACAGTGTCATGCCAGGTGCCGGGCCGCGTGGGGGACGGCGTCGCGGGGCTTCTTGCCCTGGAAGCCCTCGCCGATGGCGCGCAGCTTCCACTCACCGTGCTCGCGTGAGATGACCGCCATGGTCACGCCGGTGAACGGCATCCCGCCGGCGAGGGTGAAGCGGGCCAGCTCGGCGCCGGTGGTCTCGTCGACGAGCCGGCAGAACGCGTTGTCGACCTCCTGGAATGTCTGCCCCTGATACGAGGTGACGGTGAAGACGAGATTGTCGATGGCCGGATGGATTGCGGTGAGGTCGACGCGGATCACCTCGTCGTCGCCCTCGCCCTGACCGGTCAGATTGTCACCGGAATGCACGATCGAGTTGTCGTCGCTGCGCAGACTGCCGTAATAGACGATGTCGGCGATCTGGCCGGCGCTGAACATCAGCACCGACGCGTCGAGGTCGATGTCACGTTGGCGTCCGCCGAAGAACCCGCCGCGGGTGATCGGGTCCCAGCCGAGGCCCATCCGGATGCGGGTGAGCGCCACCCCGCCGTCCTTGCGGAGCGAAACCTTCTGTCCCTTCACCAGATCCACGCGCCGGTTCTTGGTCAGGCTGATCTCGCCGGGAGCACCGGCCGGTGGCGTCCGAGCGGGCGCCGGGGGAGGTGGCACCGGGGCGGCCGGCGGTGCGGGAGCGGCCGGGGGAGTCGCGGCGGGTGCGTCGTCGACGGAGACCCCGTGATCGCGGATCAGATCGGCGAACCCACCTGCGTAACCCTGGCCGACCGCGCGCACCTTCCAGTCCGTCCCACGCCGGTACAACTCGAGGGCCACGACCACCGATTCGCTGGACAGCCCGTCGACGGTGAAGGTGAACAACTCGGCGCCGCGGGCGTCGGCCACCCGCGCGACCGGTGGCGCCACACGACCGAAATTCGACGACGCGTCGTCGAGAGTCACGACGGCGCGCACGGCATGTATGTCGGCGGGCAGCCCATCGGTCCGCACCCGTAGGACTTGCCGACCCGTCGGATTCTGCAACTCGACGCCGGGCCCGGTGGGCTGGTTGTAGAAGATGAAATCGGCGTCCGTCCGCACCTTGATCGCGTCGGTCACCAACAATGCCGACAGATCCGCTGCGGTGCCGACGTCGACCGAGATCAACACCTCACCGCCGGGGAGCGGCGCGTTCTGTCCTTTGGTCAGTGCGGTCATGACCCAATCTTGGCATCTGCGCCGACCCGTGCGAGAAACCATTCGAGAATCTGCTCGCCGGCGATCGCACCCGGCTCGGTGGTGACGGTCAGATCGGGGCACATCCAGTCGATGCCGTGGAGCTCTCCGTGGCATGGCCGAATCGCGGCGTCGGCATATTCGAGCAGGTCGATGTCGAGGCGACCGTCGCCGGCCGCATACACCGGGGCATCTGCGTCGAGTGCGCCCTCATCGATGAGTCGTGCCCGCACGTGGGCGAGCGCCGCCGACTTGGTGACCTCACGCGGCAACGCATAGATCTTTCGGCCCTGCTGCGAGACGGTCCACCCGCGGGCGGCGCACCAGCCACGCCAGTCGTCGAGGAATGCCGCCGGCTGCCGGTCGAGG
Organism: Gordonia sp. DT30; assembly: GCF_049844915.1. Taxonomy (NCBI): domain Bacteria; kingdom Bacillati; phylum Actinomycetota; class Actinomycetes; order Mycobacteriales; family Gordoniaceae; genus Gordonia; species Gordonia sp. DT30. Next base: position 11,055 of record NZ_JBNCLY010000019.1, read on the forward strand.
TCGACGACGACGTAACAGAACAAGTCGTCCGCGGTCCGCGACGAGCGGACCCAGGAGTCGTCGATCCGGGTGTGCAGCGCCGAGGTCACCTCGGCCAGCGGCGCGCAGGTCCGCACCCGGCGCTCGACCTCGGCGCGCCACTGCGGATCGTCGCCGCCGGCACACAGGATCCGGCCGCCGCTGGAGACGATGGCATATCGGAACGGGCTGCCGGGCAGCGTGATCCGGGCAAACTGGGCCGGCGTGCGAGTGGTCACCGGGACCACCGGCGCCACGGCGGCGAGCCGCGACAGCAGGGTATGGGCGCGTGGCGTGAGATACGACAACGGTGCGTCCTGATAGATCTCGACGCAGACCGGATCGAGGGCGGCGAACTGCTGCTCGCCCATGGCCGTTCGGGAAAAGATCAGCGTCCGGTCGAGGTCGGTGGCGATCAGGTCGCTCACGCATCCTCCTTGATGAGTCCGACACACGAGTACGCGAGATCGGACCGGACCTCGATCGGCACACCGCGTTCGGCGGCGAGTATCCGAATATGTTGGTGCTCGGGCAGATCCGCCGCCCGCACGAGGATCATCCATGGCACTCGCCGGAGCAGGACCCGGGTGGTCTCGCCGACGCCGGGTTTGACGAAGTTCACCGACGATACGCCGTATTCCTCACGCAGCCGCTCCATGGATTCCCAGCCGGACCACCGCGGCTCGCGATCACCCGAACGCACTGCGGCCAACCGGGTTCGGACCTGCGGCGCAACGGTGGCGAACTGCGCGGACACGGTGTCCAGGAAGAGGTTCGACACGTCGAACTCGCGCAGATGCCGGTAGAACTTGCCGCCGTGGAACTCGGCGGGGCCGATGTGGTCGGCATTGAGGACGGTGCGTGACACCAGTCCGGACACCGTCGAGTTCAGGCAGGCCGATGCGATGAGAAAGTCGTCCCGGGTCCCGAACGTGCGGGTACACGAACCGGGGTCGGCGAGCACCGCCAGCTCGTCGTCGAGCCGGGCGCCACCGGCACGTGCGTACCCGGCGAGGGCCGCGGAGAGTTCCCGCTGGATCGCCCCCTTGCCCGTCCACCCGTCGACGAAGACCACCGACTCCGGGCGATGCCGGGCGGCGATGTGGTCGAGGGCCATGGTATCGATGCCCCGGTCCCGCACGATCGAGATGGTGTAGTGCGGCGCATCGACGCTGTGCGCGAATGCCATCCAGCGCCGCATCAAGATCCCGACCGGCGTCCCGGCGCGGGCCAGCGACACCAGTGTGGGCACGTCGTCGCGCTCGGCGAGCACCAATTCGCTGACCACGCCGGTGGCCTCGGCGAGTCGTGCGGCCGAATCACGCAGTGCCGCATGGAACAGTTCCTGGTACTGCTCTCCCGGCTGATACTCGATCGGCAGCGACTCGGCGTAATGTGCCTTCCCCGACTGGATTCGGCGCTCCCGTTCGGCGAGGTCGCCCTCCAGGGCCACCTGCGACAGATCCTTCAGTAGCCAGGTGACCTCGTCGGCGGCATACGAGCCGAACTCGGGTCCGCACAGCGGCGGTGTCGAGACGGGGACGCTCATCGGGCGGCTCCGCCGGTGGGCAGGATCGCCAGGCACACGTCATGACCGGCGGCGGTGAGGACGTCGAGGAGGCCGCCCTCGGCGCGGAGCAGCTCCGTGTCGGCGGGCCGGTCGATCACCATGACCACCGTCGGCAGTACCGCCGGAGTGCGGTCGGGGGCGTCCGGTGCGAGCAGGTTATACACGAAACGTGGTGTGGTCGGGTCGGATTCGGGTGCGGTGAACGTGAACCCGCGGCGCAGCGGATAACCGTCGACGTCCCGGACCTGCGCGGGCGAGCGGGTCGTCGTCTGATAGCGCGTGGGCACCCCGGCTCGCTCGAGGTGCTCGGCCAGGCACAGCGGTAGATACATGAGCTCCTCGTGGCCAACCACCACGGTCTCGCGCTCGGGGTCGAGGGCGCCGAGCACCTCGGCGGCGGCAATCCCGACGGCCAGATCGAAAGGCGCGGTGTCACTGTGGGCGAAGCCGTGTCGGCCGCCGTCGGGCACGCCGCCGGGCCATGGCAGATGCAACTCGTCGACCCGGCCGCGGTGGGTGCCGACCGGATTGAGGGGATCGGCTGTGGCGGCCCACACCGACTCGAGGAGACCGTCGGGAAGCTCGACGCGACCATCCGCGAGTGCGACGTAATCGATGCGAACGCCGAGTTCGGCAGCTGCGCGGGCGGTTTCGGCCCGGTGGGCGTCGGTACGCATGTCCACCAGGGACGCCACCACATAGTGGGTACGCGCAGCGATTTGTTGGAGCGATGCGATCGCCCGCAACGCCGTCGAGCCGGTGGAGATCTCGTCGTCGACCAGCACCAGGGGTGCGTCCGGGTCGAGCGCGAGCAACTCGGGAGAGCTCGGGAGCAGCAGGTGGGTGGTGGCGTGCGAATGGCCCTCCTCGAAGGTGCCGTACACCGAGGCTCCCTCGACCGCCCGACGCGTCGAATGCAGGTACATCCGAGCCGACAACCTGTGCGCCACACAGTGTCCCAGGCCGGTGGCGGTCTCGGCGAAGCCGAGGACCGTACTGCGGGGCGCGAGGTCGGCACCCAGCAGGTTGATCACGGCGTCACCGAGATCATCGGCGGCGGCGCGCACCCGGCTCGGTGCGGTCGGGATGTGTTTGCCGAGCACCGTCGACACCAGCAGATGCGCGCGACGACGGTTGCGCCGCAGTCCCAGAACGACGAGATCGTGGACAGTCCAAGACGATTGCCCGGCGCGTCCGGCCAGCGTCACCCCGAACCGGTCGGTGACCCAGCCCCCGGCAACCCGGTCCGCAGCGGGTGAGGCGGTGGTGCTCACGCGGCGTCCACCGCGGTCAGCAGGTCGACGAAGTTGACGCCGGGGGCGGTCACCCCGAAGGCGGCCGCCCGGTCCATGACCCGCATCGCCCAATTCCGGTGTGGCTTCATCTCGTTCATCTTGTTGCGGTACGACGACGCCGCGACGCCACCGGCGTCGACAGCCAGAATGTCGAGGGCGTCGCGATACTCCTCATGGGTGACCACACTCAACGCGTGCACCGGTCCCGCATGCGCCGGATGGATGACGGTCTTGCCGTGCATACCGTTCGCCCGGTCGAGGGCGATCTCCCGAAGGAGGCCGTCGAGATCATGGCTGACGAGCTGCTGGCGGAACAACACCGCGTCGTGGTCGCGGAACGGAGTGGTGCGCAGCTGTGGCACGAAGAGCCGTTCGTGGTCGGCGAAGTACTCCCAGACCGGGCCGGTGATGATGTGTCCGTCCTCGGCGCGGCCCAGGATGTTGACGACCGACGCGATGGCGTCGGCGGCCACCCGCACGTCGTAGATCGTCAGATCGCGGGCGCGGCGAATCCCGAAGAGTCCGCACATGTCGGTGGCGCCGATGCGCACTGCCAGCACGGTGGCTCGGTACTCGTCCAAAGCCTGTGCAATGCCGAGCAACTCGTCGTCGCGGGTCTCCCGGTGGACCAGCGCGGCCGACTCGAGCACCGGCATCGCCCACAACTGCCCGCCCAGCGCTGTCCCGGCCCGCCGCACCGCTTCCAGCGCCGTAGTGGCCTCGGCGGCGGTGAACTTGGGCAGCACGAATCCCGACAGCGCGCCTGCGGAGTCCAGCATCGAGGTGATCGTCTCGATCTGCGAGGTGTGCCGCACGCGCACGAACAGCAGCATCTCGCCGGCGGCGGTGCCCTCGAGGTGGCGCAGTGCCCGGACGGTCGCCGCGATGGCCTCGTCGGACTGGTGGTCGGCGATCGCATCCTCGAGGTCGATGACCATCGAGATGACACCTTCCCGGTGGCGGCGTTCGATGACCGCGGCCAGATCGGGTCGGGTCGCCGGCACGTAGAGCGTCGCGCCCAGCGCGACAGCGATCCGCTGCGTCGGCCACTGGCCCGAGATCGCTTCGGGCCGGTGCAGGAACAGGTGATCGAGGACGTCGGAGGAGAGCTGGTGGAAGTGGGTGGGGCCGGGGCCGCTCGTCGTGGTGTCCACACCCCTCGGGGCGGTCGTGGTCATCGTGCGCCCACTTGTCCTCTCATTCGGTCGACGATCTCGATGACGCGTTGATCGACAGCGCGTAGTTGCGTCAGATATGACCAGTAGTCGGGATGAACTCGGTCCAGCGCCCCCCGGGCTCTCGAGATCCGCTCGGCCTGAGCATCGAGCACCGAACCCCATTCGTCAACCAGTGAGTTGTTGACCGCGAAGTGTTGTGCGTCCCGTAGCCGGAACCGCACACGTTGTTCGGTCGCGGCCGGGTCGGCTTGCACATCGCGCAGCAGCCGTAACCGGTCGCCCACGGCGTCGACGGCCTGCTCGGCGGCGTCGAGGTCGTCGCGGGCGGCCTCTGCCTCGTCGATCGCCTGGTCGGGCATACCGCGCACCACCGCACGTGACTTTTCGAGATGTGCGTCGGCGGCCCGGAGGTGGTCTCGGATCACCGTGTCGGAGTTCTGCAGGTCCTGCGAACAATCGGCGCTGAACTCGCGGCGCAGCGCGGACAGCTGGTCGGGAACCTGACCCTGACGCGTCCCGATCGCGCTGCGCCGGGTATCGACCGACCGGATGACGCGCGCGGCCCGATCGGCGAAGCCGGGGGCGTCGGTCAACGCGGTGCCGACGTGTTCGGCGGCGGCGAGCACAGCGGTTGCCGCCGACTTGCGCCCCCGGATGCCCTCGGCGCGTTCGAATGCGACGGCGGCATCGCGCAACTCGTCGGCGGCGCGTGCCACGGTGCGCAGCCCGAGGAGGGACGCCGGGGCCTGTTCGAGCGCGGCGGTGGACTCGGTGGCGGCCACCCGCGCCCGCTGTTCGAGCACGCCGAGTTCGGTGACCGAGTGCCGCGCCCGGTCGAGCTCGCGGGCGTGGGTCTGGGCGAACCGGTTCATCTCCTCGGTCATCGAGGTCAGCGAATCGGTGCACTGTAGGAGTTCGTCGGGACGGGGACCGGCACCATCGGCGGCGGGAGCGCCGGAGTTCACCGCGGCCGAGAGCCGCAGGTATTCGGCAGTCACCTCGGCGTACCGTTCCCGGACGGCCGTCCACTCGTCACGCAGCCGCGATCGTGAGTCGAGGTCGTGGGCCGTCTGCACCGCGGAGTCGATGTCGGAGAGCGCCTGTTCGGACGCGAGGAACGCCGACGTCATTTGGATCGAGTACTCACCGAGATCGGCATATGCGCGTGAGCTGCCTCCGAACCATCTCCTCGCGAACTTCCTGGGCACGCCCACGATGCTATCGACTAGCTTCTTCGGCAGGCGTGCCGTATCGAACGGTGGCGCAATCGCGGAAGGGGTGGGCGAGTGCAACTGGTGCAACGCTCCAAACGAGTCGTGGAGGCACGGCTCGACAACACGTCGGTACGGGCGCTGTCGGGATCGATGGTCGCCTACGAGGGGCAGGTCGATTTCAAGTCCGCGGGCTTCGGCGGTGGCGATGGCCTGTTGGCCGGTATCAAGCAACGTGCCACCGGTGAAGGCCTGTCGTTGATGGAGGCCGCAGGCAGCGGCGTGGTGTACTTCGCGCACAACGCCGCCGAGACCACCATCATCGACATGGCCGGCGAGACCCTGCAGGTGGAGTCGCAGCAGCTGATGGTGCTGGCAGGCAATCTGCAGACCAACATCACCTTCACCGGGGTGCGCGGTGCAACGTCGGGTCAGGGACTGTTCACGACCACGGTCAGCGGGCACGGCCAGATCGCGTTGCTGTCGCAGGGCGGGCCGCTCATCCACCTCGAGGTGAGCCCGCAGTATCCGCTCGTCGTCGACCCGGACGCCTTCGTCTGCGCGCGCGGCGCGCTGAACCAGTCCTTCGTCACCGACGTGAGCTGGCGCAGCGCGCTCGGCCAGGGCGGCGGTGAGGCGTTCTCGCTGCGCTGGGACGGCAGTGGCGTGGTCTCGATCCAACCGGCCGAGCGATAGGGAGCACAGCGATGTTCGAGAAGGTCAACGGCAAGGTCGTGTCGGTCGACATCGGCCGGAGCGGTCCGATCGTCGCCCGGCGTGGGGCGATGCTGTTCTACACCGGCAACGTCTACTTCCAACCGCACCAGGTGGCCGGTGCGTCCGGCGGCATGGGCGGCATGGCCGGCCGGATGATGTCCGGCGAGCACGAGTCGACGATGATCGCGCAGGGACAAGGTGTGGTGCACTACGGGTTTCGCGGTATCGAGATCCAGATCATCGACGTCGGTGCGGTCGGCGGCATGATTCGCGTCGAGGTCTCACGCACCCTCGCCTATACCTCGAATCTGCAGGCGTCGATCGTCTCGGTCGCCTCGCAGGGCGGCGGTGGTGGCGGTGGCCTGCTGCGCTCGATGCGCTCGGCGGCGGCGGGTGCGATGACCGGCCAGGGTATGTTCACCACCCAGCTCTCCGGCCCCGGGCAGGTCGTGATACTCGGCCACGGCGGGGTCTTCGAGTTGCCCGTCTCGCCGGACCGCCCCCCGGTGACCGTCGACCCGCAGGCCTACGTGGGGGCCGCCGGGCCGGTCAACACCACGCTGCGATCGACCGTCAGCTGGCGCAATGTGGGCCGAACCGGCGGTGAGGCAATGCAATTGGAGTGTGCTGGGCAGGGCGTCGTCTACGTTCAGGCATCGGAGGAGAAGTTGTGAGTCAGCTCAACACCATCTGGAATCCGGCGACCCTACCGGCCGACGACAACGTCCCCGACAACGACTACTCGTTCTGCATCGACCTCGAGCAGCCGTGGTTCATGTCGAAGGGCGCGATGATCGCGTACTACGGCCAGATGAACTTCACCTCGCTCCAGCACGGGCTCTCCGGGCAGCTGCTGCACATGGTGGCCCAACAATTCTCGGCACCACTGCATCTCGGCGACTTCGTCGTCGCCGAGGGACACGGGAAGCTGATCATCGGCGACCGCGGCTACCACATCAACGCCTACGACCTCGATGACGGAAACCTAACCATCCGGGCCGCGAATCTCCTTGCCTTTCAACCACAGTTGTCGCTGCAGCAGTCGATCGTCCCGGGCTTCCTGACGCTCATCGGCAGCGGCAAGTTCCTCGCCTCGTCGAACGGTCCGGTGATGTTCGCCGAGCCGCCGGTGCGCGTCGACCCCGAGGCGCTCGTCGGCTGGGCCGACTGCCCGTCACCGAGCCACCACTTCGACGAGGTGTGGGTGAACTCCTTCATCGCCGCCGCCGGCCGCCGGTTCGGCATCAACTCCGGTGAGGAGCGTCAGTTCGACTTCACCGGTAGCGGAACGGTTCTCATCCAGTCCAGTGAGAAGGTCCGCAACGACACGTCGGTCGTCCGCACCATTCAAGGCCACCTTCCCGGTCTCTCGGTCCCCGGTCTGCAGCAGATCAATCAGGAGATCAACCAGCAACTCGGGCAACAGCAGTAGCCACCCTCATTCCCGCTCAACGATTTACTTCCCGCTCGCCGAGATCGGTGAGCGGGAAGCAAATGAGTGAGCGGGAACGACCAACGTCAGATCAGACCTCGATGTGGTCCTTGGCGTCGGCGGGCTCGTTGCGCCGGCGGATGATGCTCGAGATGAGCGCTGCCAGGATCAGCACCACACCGACGAGACCGGTGACGATCTCGGGGACGTGGGTGCCGATCGAGTAGAACAGGATCAGTGCCAACGCACCGATGGCCCAGTGCGCGCCGTGCTCGAGGTAGACGTACTCGCTCAGGGTGCCCTTGCGGACCAGGTAGACGGTGAGCGAGCGGACGAACATTGCGCCGATGAAGCCCAGGCCGAGCGCGATGATGATGGGGTCGGCGGTGATGGCGAACGCACCGATCACACCGTCGAAGGAGAACGACGCGTCGAGGACCTCGAGGTAGAGGAAAAGGAAGAAGCCGGCCTTGCCCGCGGCCTTGGCCAGGTCGCTCGGTCCGGAGCGCCGTAGTTCGGCATCGGCGACCGATGCCGCATCGTCGACGCCGGGCGTTCGCTGCGCCTGCGCGTGTTCATCGGCGGATTCGTCGGGATCATCGTCATCATCGTTGTTGAACAATTCGCCGAGTCCGTTGACGGCGATGTAGGTGATCATGCCGAGTACCCCGGCGAACAGTACCGTCGAGCGCTCGTCGTCGGGGGCGATGAACTCGGCGGTGATGATGAGCAGGATCGAGGCCACCACGACGGAGAGCTGGTCGAGTTTGCCGATCTTCTCCAACGGCCGTTCGATCCAGGTGAGCCAGGTGATCTCCTTCTCCTCGAAGATGAAGCCCAGGAACAACATCAGCAGGAACATCCCGCCGAATGCAGCGATCTGTGGATGCGCGTCGGTGATGATCTGCTCGTAGGTCTGCGATCCGTCGGTCGGCGGGTTGAGCGCCAGCCGCATCGCTTCGACCGGGTTCAGGCGCGCCCCCAGCCACACGATGATCAGCGGGAACACCAGGCGCATGCCGAAGACGGCGATGATGACGCCGACGGTGAGGAAGATCTTCTGCCAGAACTCGCTCATCCGGCGTAGGACGGTCGCATTGATGACCGCGTTGTCGAAAGACAGCGACACCTCGAGGATGCCGAGGATCAGGGTGAGGAAGAGTGCTGTTGTGCCGCCGTAGAAGAAGGCGGCTATCAATGCCAGGATCGTGACGACGATGGACAGACCGAATATTCGCAGTACCACTGGGGCGTGGCCTTTCTGATCATGCTGGGGCGGTGTGCGTTACGCCGGGAACCGACGGCGTCGGTAGCCGGTGGGCGCGCCGCGTTGCGACGCCCGGTGGACGACGAATGCCGCACCCGTCACGAAGGGCGGGTGCGGCATCGGCGAGTAGGTGTCGACGTTCAGACGTTGACGCCGTAATCGCGGGCGATACCCGCGAGGCCAGAGGCGTAGCCCTGGCCGACGGCGCGGAACTTCCAGTCGGCACCGTTGCGATAGAGCTCACCGAAGACCATGGCGGTCTCGGTGGAGGCGTCCTCGGAGAGGTCGTAGCGGGCGATCTCCGCGCCGCCGCTGCGATTGATGACGCGGATGTAAGCGTTGCGGACCTGGCCGAACGACTGGCTACGCGCGTCGGCGTCATAGATCGAGACCGGGAAGACGATGGTGTCGACCTCCGGGGGAACGCCGGCGAGATCGACGTTGATGACCTCGTCGTCGCCTTCGCCCTCACCGGTCAGGTTGTCGCCGGTGTGCTCGATCGAGCCGTCCGGTGACCGCAGGTTGTTGAAGAAGACGAAATGCTGGTCGGAGAGCACCTTCTTGTTCGCGCCGAGCGCGATGGCGCTGGCGTCGAGGTCGAAATCGGCACCGGTGGTGGAGCGGGCGTCCCAGCCCAGACCCACGGCGACCGCGGTCAATCCCGGTGCCTCCTTGGTCAGCGAGACATTCCCACCCTTGCTCAGGCTCACGCCCATGTTCGTCTGCCTTTCTTTCGTTGAACGGCCAACCGCCACTGTCTGTGCGATGACCACACCCTATGCGACGAATCCGGCGTCCGACAGGTGCAGGTCGACCGACCGAACGAAATCGAGTGGCCGCCTCATCCGCGCTCGGACCCGTCGCCCAGGAGCTTCTTCTGCACCTTACCCATCGCGTTGCGCGGCAGTGACTCCGTCCACCGGATCTCGCGGGGTCGCTTATGGGCCGATAGTTCTTGTCCCACAAAGGCGATCAGCTCGTCGTCGGGTGACCGGTCGCCGACCACGTAGGCGACGATGCGCTGCCCGAGGTCGGCGTCGGGGACGCCGATCACGGCGACCTCGCGGACCGCGGGATGTGCCAGCAGTACTGTTTCGATCTCACCGGCCCCGATCCGGAAGCCGCCGGATTTGATGAGGTCGGTGGCCCGCCGTCCGACGATCCGATGCATGCCGTCATCGCCGATCACCGCGACGTCACCGGTCGCGAACCAGCCGTCGCCGAGCCAGCTCTCGGCGGTGGCATCGGGCCGATTCAGGTAGCCGGAGGCAAGCATCGGCCCGCGCACATGCAGGTCACCGACGGATTCGCCGTCGTGTGGCAGCGCCGCACCGCCCTCGACGAGCCGGGTCTCGACGCCCGTCAGCGGTAGTCCGACCCAGCCAGGCCGCCGCTCGCCGCCGGCGCGGGTGCTCACGGTGATCATGGTTTCGGTCATGCCGTAGCGTTCGACGACCTCATGCCCGGTCACCGCACGGATCTGCTCGAAAATCGGGACGGGCAACGGGGCGCTCCCCGACACCAGCAGCCGGGCCCGCGACAACTGCTGGGCGAGGTCGGGCGCCGCACCGATCCGAGACCACACCGTGGGCACCCCGAAGAACATCGACGCGCCGTCCGCCGCCGCGCGGGCATAGTTCTGCGGGGTCGGTGTGACGGTGTGGATGAGCCGACCGCCACGGCGTAGCGGGCCCACCAGGCCGAGGATCAGTCCGTGCACATGGAACAGTGGAAGCCCATGCGCGAGTGCGTCGTCGGACGTCCAATCCCAGGCGTCGGCGAGTGCGTCGAGGCCCGCGGCGATTGCCCGGCGGGTCATCGGCACGCCCTTGGGTGCGCCGGTGGTGCCGGAGGTGTAGAGGATCAGCGCCACCGAATCGGCCGACGGCTCGGGGTGTGAATGCCAGGACCTGGCGTAGCGGCGGACCGGGATCGTCGGCAACGTGGCGCCGGTGGGTGCCTCACCCAGCCACGCCTGTGCACCGGAATCAGTAAGGATGTGGTGGATTTCGCGGCGCCCGGAGTCGGGCGGCACCGGCACGATGGTGACGTCGGCGATGAGTCCGCCGACCACGGCCAGCACCGTCGACCCCGTCGGCCGGGCCAGAACCGCCAGCGTGCGCGCCCCCCGGATGCGTTCGGCCACCGCGGTCGCGGCACCGACCAGATCCTCCCGGGACAGGTGTTCGTCGCCGATGATGACGGCGTCGGCGAGGTCGGGCGCATTCGGTGACAGGGTCGGCAGCAACACGACCCTTACTGTGCCACGCCGCTGCGTCAGGCGGTCGCCTGCAGGATCTCGAGCGGACGCACCCAGCCGTCACTCATCAGGCGCAGCAGCAACTGCGCCTTGTTGCCGATCGGCCGCCCGGCATCGGCGTAGCGCTGCGTCACCCGCCGGTAGTGTTCGCGCACGGTGCTCTCGGCGATGTGGTGGCGGCGCGCGGTTTCGGCCATCGTCGTACCCAGCGCGTACGTCGTCAGGATCTGACGTTCGCGCTCGGTCAGCCGGACGCGGGCGGATCGGTACGGCAGCCGGTCGGCGACACCTGCCAGGAAAGCCGCGAGTTCGGTTGCTGCGCAGACAGTATCGGGAATATCGAGCCCACGCGGATCGCCGGCCCGCACGCCTACGCCCAGCAGGACCGCGTTCTGAAACCGCGGATTCTGCCGAATCTGGCGGAGCCGGTGTGCCGAGCGCACCAGGATGACGGTGCCGGCTCCCCCCGCACCGGAATCATCTGCACCGGAATCCTCTGCGCCGGCTCCCCCTGCGGCCCGGGGGACCGCCGAATCGTCGGCGTCGAGCCGGACGATGCCCGTGTGATGGCCGAGCTTCTCGACGAGGGCACACAGCGCGGTATCGAAGATGTCACCCTCGGCGGCCACGGCGACGAACAGGGACCGATCCGCGGAATCGTCGGGGACGGCGGTCGGGACCGGCCGGGGATTCTCGTTCTCGTGCTGCATGGGCTCAACCCTTTCCGACGGCAGGGCGTCGGTCACCCATTCGTGCGACACAAATGCTGTTGATTCGGGTGTATACGGCTACCAAACGGCGATCGTCATGCGTGATTACGCATGAACAGCTTCCGCGGGGCACAATATTGTTCATGTCCGAGGGCTTACGTGTGCTGGTCGCCTCACCGCTGGGCGAGGTGGTGGCCGCTCCGTTGCGGTCGCGATTTCCCGATTGGACCGTGGAGGTGGCCACCGACGACACCGACTTCGTTCGGCGGGTCGCCGGCCGGGTCCGCTTCGACGTCGTCACCGCCGATCTGGTCTGGAACCGTCCCGATACGGAATGGGCCTTCGACGGCCTGGACGTGATCGAACTCTTGCGTGCCCACGACCGGCTGGCGCCGGTCCTGCTGGCGGCGCAAGGCCACAGCATGGAAGTGGACCTGATCGAGGAGGCGAGCCGACGCGACGAGGTGGTCGGGGTGGTCGCCAAATCCGACGGTTTTGCCGCGTTCGCCGACGCCATCCGCGTTGCCGCGCTGGGGCGCAGCCTGCCTCCGATCCCCTCGCCCGGCCGCCGGCCCAGCCTGTACGAACTCTTCTCCGGGCGTCGTGGGCAGACCGCCGGCCGGATGGCCGGCGCCATCGCGGCCGGCCACGTCTCCGACACCGCGTCGCTGGCCCGGGTGGCCAAGGTCTCGCCGAACACCGCGAACAAGATCACCAGCCACTACCTGGGGCCGATGATCATCCAGCGGGGCGAACACGACGAGCACCTGCCGATGACACAGGCGTCGGTGTACCGATGGAGCGGACTGCATGCCCGCTACCTGATGAGCTGGTGTCGCCGCAACGGTCACGCCGACGTGCTCACGGCGTGAGCGGGCGGCACAACCAACCTTGACGGCCGCTCACGCGGCGGCGTGTGCCGGCCCAGTGTGCGCAGTGTGCGCGGTGAGCGCGTCGTCGATGGCGACACGGTAGCGGCCCGACGGCAGGTCGCCACCACACACGATGGTGCGGGCGGCGAACGCGCCGACCACCCCCGCCAGACTGGCCGCCGTGCCCAGTTGCGGCCACGACGGAATCGTCTGGCCGACATGGGCCAGCGCCTCGGCGACCCGTGGGGCCACGTCCGCGCCGACGATCGCGCACGCCACCCGCACCCGGTTCGCCGGGTCGCGCAGTGCCTCCAGGTCATACTCGGCGATCTCGCCTGCGGCTCCGTGGAACGGGGGATAGTCGCGATCGAGATCATGACGTTCGACGTCGATGATCACGTTGTCGCCGTCGTCGGTGACCATGATCAACGGGATTCGGGCGGTGCGCACGTGCGAGCGCACCGCGACCTTCATGGCCAGGTCGTCCATCTCCTCGATGACGACGTCGACCGGCCGCCCATCCCGGCCGCGCAGGAACTCGGCCGACCTGTCGACCTGATAGCCCCGGTCCCAGGTGGCGATCTCGGCGTACGGATCTGCCTCGAGGAGGCGTCGGGCCGCCAGGGTCGTCTTCGCCAGTCCGAGGTCGCACACCGAACCGGCGAGCCGGTTGAGGTTGGTGGGGCCGAGCGTGTCCGGATCGGCGAGATGGAACCGGCGCGCCCCGGTCAGCGCGGCGACCTGCACGACGGAGGCGCCGACGCTGAGGCCGGCCACCGCCAGCTGCGCCGACGACCACGCGGCCTGCTCGTCGTCGGTGATGAGGAATCGGTTGCGTGCGGTGCGCAGCCGGTGCAACAGCGGGTCGACCGGCACGCGGACCACCGTGCGCCGCCACGGATAGACGACGTAGCGGCTCCACGAATCGAGTTGGGCAGAATCGGGAACCTCCTCGCCGGTGAACTGCGCGAGTGCGGTCAGCTCGGGACGGGCGGTGGCCCACGCATCCACCAGCCGGTGGTCGCCGGCATGCAGAAGTGCATCGATGCGGTCGCGATCACGCGCCGGGTCGAGGATGTCGATCATTGTGCTGTTCCTTTGATGTAGACGTCTTTGGCGGCGGCGCCGAAGCCCGCCGAGTGGTATTCGTGCAGGGTGATGGTGGCCCGGGCCGAGCCTCCCGATGACGCGCTCAGTGCCCGGAACTCGGAGTTCGTGCGCACCAGCGACGCGTGACACCGCTCGCTCAATCGCGTGGTCAGGTCCCTGCCGCCGGTGGCGTGCCGGGCGAGTTCGGCCCGGATGTAGAGGGTTTGGTGGTGGTCGCGGTCCTCGAGCACCTCGACGACGAAGCGACCGGTGAGTTGCGCGGCGAGCGCCGGATCCTCGAAGGCGGGCCGGATGTTGGCGGGATAGATGTTGAGGGAGTGATAGATCGCCGCGATGTCGGTACGGCCGTACAGAACGAGGAAGTGATCGTCGGCCCCGACCTGGGCGGCGAGTTGGACGAGGCCGCGCCGGTGCAGGACCGAGCGTAGTGCGGCACCATCGAAAACCCTTCCGCGGTCGTTGATCCGGTAGCGGATCAACGGCATTGCCGAATCGACGGTGAACAGCAGATGGCCGTCATCGTCACACTCGGTGTAGCGGTATTCGGGGTGATAACGCACGAAGGTCGGCTGTGGGGCACCTGCGGTGCCGAAGAGCAACTCGGACAGATGCTCGTCCTCGAGTGCGGCCCGCCGGACGGCGATGCTGATCGGCGTCTCGTATCCCATGATCCCGGCGTCGGCGGTCCCGTACTTGAGGCAGATACGTTGTGGCTCCGACTCTCTGCCCAGAAGACCGAGTACGTGGTCGCGCCACGTCTCGGTGATCGCCTCACCGGCCAGCAGGATCTTGATATCCATGGCCAGGAGGTGCGGCGGAGTGTTGTCCAGAAGGTCTTTGATCAGCGGCGGATATCCGGCCACCACGACCTGATCGTAGTGCGGACCCAACTCGGCAAGCGTGGCCACGGCGACATCGACGTCGATACCGGGAGTGGCCACACCGATGTGATGCCCACGGTCGGCGAGCTCGAGCACCCCGGCCATCGTGTAGGTCCCGCCGATCCAGGTACCCATGGCAAAACAATTGAGGAGCAATGTGGTTCGCGTCCCGGACCCGAACGACTCGGTGAAGATCCGGTCGTACATGGCGGCGCTCTGGGCGAGTGCGACTGCGCCGCGGCCGAATTGCGTGGGCACGCCACTCGACGAACCCGACGTCGACGACCAGATCATCGCCTCGCTCAGGCGGCCGTCCCAGTAGCGCATCGGCTGCGGGTAGTGGCTGAGGTAGTTCTCCTTGGTCATCACGGGCAGCCGGGCGAAGGAATCGTTGTCGGTTCGATCGGCGGGATCGACGCCGTTGCGGAGCAGGAAGTCCGCATAGGCCGGAACCCGGCGGCGAGCACGCTCGGTCACCGCCACGGCCAGGTCCACATCGCTGATGGTGATCACAGGAGTCTCCTTGTCGGGTGTGGTCGACCGGGGAATCCTCTTGTCTCGCTGCTGCTCTCCAGGCGCTGCCGAGGACGTCGACCTGAAGCCAGTGTGGATCGGGGTGAATGGTGCGTGCGAGCTCTGCGCGGTGAATTCGGCCGTTCGCCCGACCGTCGGACGAATGGCGATCAATAGGCTCACCATGAGCGAAAACCATTGTGGTGCAGTGATAACGCGTACGCGGCGAAGGTGCCGTCGGCCTATCGGGGTACGAATTGTTGTCGTAGGCCTGTGGTAGCGGGACGCCCGCTACCGGTCCGCCCGGATCACGACCTTGCCCCCGGCGTGCCCACCGGCGGCGAGGGCAACTGCCTCGCGCGCGTCGTCGAAGGGAAATGTCGCGGCGACGGGAACCACCATGTCGCCGTTTCCGGCCAGCCGGATCAGGTTGGACCGCACCGAGTCCCGGAACATCCGGCTCTGCGGTTGCTGACCGCCCAAGGCGGTGAAGCCGTCGGCCCCGGCTCGCCGGGGCGCGGCGACGGTGACGATCCGGGAACGATCGGCGACCAGCTCCAGCGAGGCATCGATCGCCTCGTCGGTGCCGACCGCGTCGAGCGCCGCGGCGATCGGTGTGCCGTCGGCGCTCGCGCGTATCCGATCGAGCACCCCGGGCCCGTATTCGACCGGCATCCCACCGAAACCGCGGACCCGATCCCGGGATCGGTGGCCGGCCGTACCGATGACGTGGATGCCACGCAGCCGCGCCAACTGCAACACGGCGACGCCCACCGCGCCCGAGGCACCGTGCAGCACGATCATCTCGTCGCGGGTGGCGCGGGCCGCCCGGAGCATGTCGGCGGCGGTGGAGCCGGCGAGCAACAGACCGGCGGCCTGATCGAAGTCCAACGACGCCGGCTTCGCGAAGACCGTCTCGGCGGCGACGGTACGGGCTCTCGCATATCCACCGTGCACGCGGAAGGCGAGAACCTCGTCGCCGACCGCCGCGGGCCCGGATGCGATGTCGGTCTCGGCTCCGAGCGCGGTGATCCGCCCGGAGATCTCGTAGCCGAGTGGTGCCGGGAAGTCGGTCGCGGCGCGTGCGTGTTTGAGGTCGGCCGGATTGACGCCGGCCGACACGATCTCGATCGTCACCTCGCCGGGCGCCGGCGCGGGCACCTCGATGTCGGCGACCGCGAAGTCGTCGATGCCGCGCGGGCCGAGCGCGACCCATCCGCGCGTGCGCATCAGATCAGAACCCGGCCGGATGATGTCATGCGGCGAGGTTACTCGTCCCGTTCCTCCACATCGTCGTTCGTGGCCTCGTCGATCCGCCGCAACGGCTCGTATGTCAGACCGAACAGCCCGTCGGAGACGAGACTCACCACGAGGTCGCCGAGAGCAGCAGGCGCCAGCCCGGTGTCCACGGCGATCCGGCCGCCCCGAATGGCGATACCCACCAGCAGCGACGCCAAGACCTCGGCGCTGCGGCCGAGGACGTCGGCGCCCCCCGACTGCAGTCGGCGCCGGATCTGGCCGGTGATCTTCTGGATCAGCTGCTCGATCATGATCTCGCGGAGCGCGGCCGCGGTGGCGGGTCTGGGCTCTTCGCTGAAGATGAGATGAAAGCTGTCCGGAAAGGTGCGTGCGTAGTCGAAGAAGGCGAGCATGTCGGCTTCGACCGCTTCCCGCATACCGAACGACTCGGCGTCGGCATAGGTCGTGAACAACACCGCCTTCAGACGATCGATTTCGCGGGCAAAGGCACGCACATACAGGTCTTCTTTGCCGCCGAAATGTGCATATAGCGTCGGCTTCGTCGAATCGGCGTCCTCGGCGAGAATTGCCATCGTGGCGCCCGGATAGCCCAGACGCCGGAATGTGCCGACCGCCCGGTCGAGGAGGCCGTCATCGTCGTGGCGGTTTCCCGTGCTCTTCACCGTGCCGACCGTAATCTCTGTTCGCGTCCGCTGCTAGCCGCTGGTGCAGCTCAGCACATTACAGTGCACGTTCGGCGCGAGACCCTTCTGGCTGATCTCGGGATCGATGAGCTTTGATGGGTCGACTTCGAAGCTCTCCCCCGGCCCGCGGTAGGGGCCCGGATCGGGGACGTGGACGTCTTTGACCCCGGACATCAGAATGCGGAAGAAATTGTGGTAGAGGTCGCCGGCCGGAACCGCGGACAGCAGAACCGCGATATTCGGGTAACTGTCACCCAGAACGCCGGTCCAGGTGATCACCATGTGCAGGCTCGGGATGATGAAGTTGTTCTGGTGGAGGAAGCCGACCATCGCGTACAGATCCGCCGGCGCGGACTCGATCATCCGATGGTTCACGGTGACGGCCGCAGGGAAATCTGCACTGGTGCAGCGGTTCCCGGCGTTGGTCCAGAACAGCAACCCATAGCAGGGATTGCTGGGGGTGGGCGTGGACAACGCGTCGACGTACGCCTCGGAGATCACGCGGCGGCCCTTCCACACGCCCTGATTCTGCAGCAGGAGGCCGAGTTTGGCGTATTGCACCGGCGGCAGGAACAGATGCGCGTAGCCGTAGGGCTGCCCGGACTGGTCCCGCAGCCAGGCGTAGGACGACGCCGGGATGCCCACTGGTCCGAACAGATTGCGCTGTGCGTAGGCCACCAGGTCTTCGCCGACTGCTCGGTGCACCACATAACCGAGGAGGTCGACCTGCCGCTGGCCATAGACCCAGTGGGTTCCCGGAGCGTGATCGAGCGGGTAGGCCAGGGCTTCCTGCGCGATGCTCGGATCGCTGAGTGAGGTCGCAGCCTCCGACAGGATGGATTGCTTGATCCCCGAGGTCTGGGTCAACAACTCGTGAACGGTGATCGAGCGGTGCGCGGCGTCGCCCCAACCGCGCGGGAGGTACTTTCCGATCGGATCGTTCATTCCCAGCTTGTGCTGGTCGATCGCGATACCGGTGAGCAACGAGATCACCGACTTCGTCGAACTCCACATCGGGAAGGGGACGTTCTGGGTCGCGGCATTCAACGGTCCGGTACCGACCAGGCAGTTGTCCCGGAAGATCTGCACCGACAGGCGCATGTGACTCGACGCGTAGGCGATCGCGTCGTTCACCTTGGCGGCGTCGAGGCCGTGCCGACCGGGAGCGCTCGAGCCGAACGGTTGTCCGCCGCCGGGCAGGGCGCAGGACGTTCGATCGGTCGCCGGCGAGGCCTCGACCACCGGCGATGCCGCGATCGTCAGTCCGGCGGCAACCGCCAGGACGATACCCAGAACGACGCCGCGTCCGCCCCTGCTCCGCACCGGTCCGGCCTCCTCCGTCAAATGTGACTGAAGGCACAGTATGACCCGGAGGTAAAGGCACGCAACTCTCTAGCCGTATTGTGACGTGAGTGTCAGCCGCGCCCCGGCGCAGGCGTCAGTGCCCGTCGGCGGCCCACTTTCCGACCGCATGCCACGTTCGCTGCCGGGTCTCCTCGCCCACGATGTCGGTCTGGGTCACGATCAGATCGGTTGCACCCGCATCGAGGTATTCCTGCAACCCGTCGGCGACAGCCGCCTCGTCACCGATCACGAAAACGTCACCGGCCGAATCGAATCCGCCCAGTTCGAGGACGCGCTGGTAGGACGGGATGGTTTCGTAGAACGACGCAGCGCTGCGGGCGGCGGCTCGGGCGGGCGCCACGTCGTCGGTCGCCAGGGCGGGGACCGCGGCGACGATCCGCGGCGCCGGTCGTCCGGCGGCCGCCGCGGCGTCGCGGATGACCGGCGCGATGTGTTCACGGATGACCGCAGGCGCGGCGAGGAAGGGGATCGTGCCGTCGGCGAGTTCGCCGGTCACGGCCAGCGTGCGTGGTCCCATGGCGGCGACGAGGAGCGGGATCGGCGCACTGACGCCGGGTACCGCGGTGGGCAGCGGCGGAGCCGAGCGCAGTGTCGGGCCTTCGACCGCCTCGTCGCTGCCGTCGAGGAGCGGGCGCAGCGCGCGCAGGTGATCCCGCAGGGCCGCCGCCGGTGGCGGCAACTCGACCCCGTAGACAGAGCCGAGGGCCGGTGTCCCCAGCGCGACGCCGAGTTCGAATCGGTCATGGGTCGCGGCGGCGGCGGTCTTCGCCGCACTTGCCAGGTTGATCGGGTGTCGAGGATGGATGGGAATGGCCGAGGTACCGACGCGAAGGCCGGGGACGGCGCGGCCGAGCAGTGCGGCGAGCGTCAGGGCGTCGTAGCTGTAGGGCTGGCCGAACCAGGCCGAGTCGATCCCGAGGTCGGCGAGCTCGCCGCCCAGCTCGATCGCCCGATCGACGATGTTGGTGACCGATGGGTCGTTGGCGAGGGGCGGTAGCGCGATTCCGGTGGCCATGACCAGGCCAACCCGGTCCCGCGCCGGTGACTTCCGCCGGCGTGTGGTTGCGCCCAGGGTGACTGCAAGGGTGGTGCATTGCGGTTCGGACTGGGCGCCCCGCACTTACGGAAGGCCCACCTGTTCGAACGCTTCGAGTGCGGCGTCGCCGGTGGACCATAGTGCGCTGATATCCGTGACGGCGGCGTCGTGGGTGGCGGGATCTTGCAGAGCCAGCCCGTTGCCGAACGTGAGCACGTTGTAGCCGACGTCGGCGGCACGGAGCATCGGCGTGGTCGCTCGCCCGGCGCCGACGATCCGGTCGAGGCCTTCGCCGACGAAGTAGAAGCGGAAGGCCGGGCCGAGGTCGATCCCGTAGGCGCGGCTCGTGGCCACTACGATCGAATTGCCATGCGCAGCAATGGTATCGACGATCAGAAAGAAGTCACGCGCCTGCGCCTGCGTGGTGGCGGCATCGGCCACGGCGTGCGCCAGGTCGACGGTGATGTGGGAGTTGAAGCCGACGGTCGTCACGCGCTCGCCAGAGACCCGGCAGTCGGTGGCGAGATCGAAGTATCGCGTCCAGTGTGCGGGCACCGGGCCGCCGGTGAACTCGGCATGGAGTGCGTCGAGGAACCGATCGAGGAGGTACTGGCTGACGCGCGGTGCCCACTGTGGATTCTGAAACGCGCCGGGGCGCTCTTGCAGCGGCATGACCGCGTCTCGTTCGGTGACGGCAAGCGCGAGCGGGAACAGTCCGCGGCGGTCGTGGTGTGCGACCAGGATGTCGGTGATCGACCACAGCCGGGCGACGTGGCTGCGCAGACTCGCCAGGTCCGGCCGGCCGCGGTCGGCCCCGATGTCCGACAGGGCCGCGATCCGTTCGGTGTCGGTGCGGGCGAGCGGAGTCACGCAGGCGGCGGCCGGAGCGGCCTCGGCACGCGAGATGGGCACGGTGCCGAGAAGCCCGAGGAGTATCAGGGCGATGAGCGGGATCATGCGGGTAGCTCGCATCGGGGCACCTTCCGGGTCGGCCGTTTCCCCAACTATTCCGCAATGTCTCGCCGGTCGCGATCTGATCGCGGCATGTTTGCGACCGGCACGCGGGGGTACGCGGGCTCTGTGCGTTCGGTGACACGCCACCGGAAGGTTCCGGGGATGGCAGGCATCGGGCGCATCCGCTGACGCTCAAGCACCGTCGGCACGAGACAGCGTGTAGGAGAACCGATGTCGCAGAATCCACAGCAACAGACGCCACCCGGTGTCACCGCGAAGATGGACCCCCGCCCCGATCACGGCGAGAACAGTTACCGCGGCTCGGGCCGGTTGGCAGGCAAGGCGGCGGTGATCACCGGCGCAGACAGCGGCATCGGCAAGGCGGTCGCGATCGCTTTCGCGCGTGAAGGTGCAGATGTGCTCATCTCCTACCTCGACGAGCACGAGGACGCCGAGGACACCCGAAAGTGGGTCGAGGAGGCCGGCCGGAAAGCCGTGGTCGTGCCCGGCGATCTGCAGAAGCCGCAGCACTGCCGGGACGTCATCGCCAAAGCGGTCGACGAGTTCGGGCGAATCGATGTGCTCGTCAACAATGCCGCTTTCCAGATGGTCCGCGAAGACTTCACCGACACTCCCGACGAGGAGTGGGACCGCACCATCGCGACCAACCTGTCGGCATTTTTCCACCTGGCCAAAGCCGCCGTGCCGCAGATGAAGCCGGGAGCCTCCATCATTGCGACCTCCTCGATCAACTCCGATCAGCCGGCACCCGACCTGCTTCCCTACAGTGCGACGAAGGGCGCCCTGGCGAACATCTGTGCCACCCTGGCCCAGCAGTTGGCGCCCAAGGGCATCCGTGCCAACAGTGTTGCGCCGGGCCCGATCTGGACGCCGCTGATCCCGTCGACGATGCCCGAGGACCAGGTGGCGAACTTCGGGCAGCAGTCACCGAGCGGGCGGCCGGGCCAGCCCAAGGAACTCGCGCCGGTGTATGTGATGCTCGCCTCCGACGAGGCCGGCTACGTCTCCGGCGCCCGGGTCGCGGTGACCGGTGGGGTACCGATCTTGTGACCGGTCCGACGCTCTACCCGCTGCGGCTGACGGTGCCGGTCAAGCACCACGTATTCGGTGGTCATGCGATTGCCCATCGCCTCGGCAAGCGCGGGATCCCGGATTGGTCGGTCGCCGAGACCTGGGAGTGCAGCGACGTCGACGGCAACAACGGCCAGGTGACCAACGGCCCGCTGGCCGGCCGTTCGCTCCGCCAACTCGTGAACGAACACCCGAAGGAACTCATGGGCGCCGGCTGGTCGGGCGAGTTCTTCCCGGTGCTCACCAAATTCATCGACGGCGCCGGCACCCTCCCGGTACACCTGCACGCCGACGACGAGGCGGCGCGCCGACTCGAGGGCCAGCCGAACGGCAAGACCGAGGCCTGGCACATCCTCGACGCCGCCCCGGGCGCCACCGCGCTGTGCGGCGTCGAGGACGGCATCACCGCCGGGCAGCTGCGTGCCGCGCTGGAAAGCCAGGACTTCGACGCCGTGCTCCGCCGGCTGCCGGTCCGCGCCGGCGAGACGATCTATGTACCCGGCGGCACCCTGCACTCGTTCGGTCCGGACACCGTGATCTACGAGATCGAACAGACCTCCGATATCCAGCAACACGCCATGCGCCGGCACATGGAGGACGGTTCACCGGTCGCCGACGACGAGTTCTCGGCGAACCTCGACATGCTCATGCAAGAGGCGCAGCTCAACTCCCGACCGGACTTCGTTCCCGGACTCGCACTTCCCTGCGGTGAGGCGGTGGGGCGTGTGTTCCTGTGTGCCGGGCCGTATTTCGCTCTGGAACGGTGGCGGGTCGGTACCTCCGGGCCACTGCTGCGCGCGTTTGCCACCGCCCAGATACTGACCAACCTGGGGTCGCCGATCACGGTCCGGAGCGGCCGGCGGTCAGAAGAGCTCGGGCGAGCACAGACGCTGCTGCTACCCGCCGTCTGCGGTGAGGTCGAGATCCGCGGTCCGGCCGACGTGCTGTTCGGCTATCTGCCCGATCTCGACCGCGACGTCGTCGGCCCGCTCGCCGATGCCGGCTACCCATCACACCTGATCGAGACCCTCGGGGTGGTGTAGCCGCACCCACGACCCGTTGGCGCACCGAGCCATCCGATCGAGATGAGAGGAACATCATGAGCGACCAGTACACGATGGTCGACCCGACCAGCCAGTATCCGAAGTCCGACAAGAGTTTCCAGCAGTCACAGGATGCCCCGGGTCTGCAGCGAGACATGACTCCCCAACCCGACTGTGGAGAGGACACCTACCGCGGGACCGGCCGGCTGGACGGGCGTAAGGCGATAGTCACCGGCGCGGATTCGGGGATCGGGCGGGCCGCGGCCATCGCCTTCGCCCGCGAGGGCGCCGACGTCGTCCTCTCCTACCTGCCGGAAGAAGAACCGGATGGGGCCGAGGTCGTCGAGCTGATCGAGGCCGCCGGCCGCACCGCGGTGCCGGTGCCCGGCGACGTGACCGACGAGGACTACTGCCGCACGCTGGTCGACACCGCGGTCCGCCAGTTGGGCGGTGTCGACATCCTGGCGAATGTCGCAGGCAAACAGCAGTACGTCAAGGACATCGCCGACCTGAGCACCGAGCAGTTCGACGCGACGCTCAAGACCAATGTCTACGCCATGTTCTGGCTGTGCAAGGCCGCGATCGCGCATATGCCACCGGGGTCGACCATCATCAACACCGCCTCTTTGGAGGCTTATCAGCCGTCCCCGATCCTGCTCGAGTACGCCGCGACGAAGTGGGCCATCAACGGATTCAGCAAGTCCTTGGCCCAACAGGTGGCGTCGAAGGGTATACGAGTCAATGTGGTTGCGCCAGGACCGATCTGGACGCCGCTGCAGGTCGCCGGTGGCCAGCCCACCGACGTGCTCGCCGAGTTCGGGACCGGCCAGTCGCCGATCGGACGGCCTGGTCAGCCGGCCGAGATGGCGCCCGCCTATGTGTTCCTGGCCTCGCCTGAATCGAGCTATGTCAGCGGGGCGACCATTTCCGCCAATGGCGGTACACCCACACCGTGACGGCCATGACCGACTTCGTCACGGCCAACGACGGCACCCGGATCCACTACGCGGATCAGGGCGACGGCCGGCCGCTGCTGCTGATTCACGGGTGGGGCTTCTCCGGCCGGTTCTTCGACCCGGTCGTCGACGAACTCGCCACTGCCGCGAGGGTGATCCGCATGGACCTCCGCGGTCACGGGGACTCCGAGAGTCCCGGCCACGGCTACCGGGTGCCGCGGCTGGCCAAGGATCTGCACGATCTCCTCGAGGCGCTGGACCTCACCGAGGTGACCGTGCTGGGCTGGTCGCTCGGTTGTCCGGTGATCTGGAGCTACCTCGAGCTCTTCGGGCCTGCTCGCCTGGCCGGGGCGGTGTTCGTCGAACAGTCCCCGCGCCAGTACTACGCTGCGGACTGGAAATACGCCCACGCAACGTGCTTTGACGACGCGAGCCTGGCCACCACCTGCGCCCAGGTCGAATACGACACCGTGGCTTTCGATCAGGGTCAGATCGACACCATCATGCTCACCACACCCACCAACGGATTCCGGAAGTTGCTGTTGGCGGAGATGGCCAAATGCGCACCGTCGGTGCGTAACCCGATGATGGCCGACCATACCCGCCATGACTGGCGTGACCTGCTGCCCACCCTGGATCTGCCAACGCTGGTGCTGGTCGCCCGCCAGGACAAGGTATTCGACTGGCGCGGTCCGGCATGGGTGGGTGAGCACGTGCCGAATGCGCGCACCGAGTTCTTCGAGAACAGCAGCCACGCCCTGTTCTTGGACGAACCCGAGAAGTTCGCCCGGGTCATCACCGAATTCCACACCGGCAGCGGACAACCCGGATGAAACGATCTCGTGGTCAAGCCCCACCACCTGGCCGACGGCCAAAAAGTGAGTAACCGAAAGGAACCGAGGATATGCAATACGGATACAAGCTCTCGACGGAGTCGTTCGACCCGAAGGAGATCATCCGCCAAGCCCTGCGCGCCGAGGAGGTCGGGTTCGACTTCGTCGAACTGAGCGACCACTTCCATCCCTGGCTCGACGTCCAGGGGCACAGCGCGTTCACGTGGTCCCTGCTGGCGTCGATAGCCGCCAAGACCGACCGACTCCGGATCGCGACCGGAGTCACCTGTCCGACCATGCGGTATCACCCGGCGGTCATCGCGCAGGCCGCGGCGACGACCGCGATCATCTCCGACGGGCGGTTCACGCTCGGCGTCGGTGCCGGTGAACGGTTGAACGAGCACGTCATCGGCATCGGGTGGCCCGGCGCGAAAAAGAGGCACGACATGCTGCGTGAGGCCCTGGAGATCATCCGTCTCCTCTGGTCGGGTGGATACCAGTCCTATGAGGGCAAGTACCTGCAGATCGAGGACGCCCAGGTCTTCGATCTGCCCGACAAACACCCGGTGATCGCGGTCGCCAGTAGTGGCGGCGCGTCGGCGCGCATCGCCGCCGAACTCGGTGACGGATTGTTTGCGACCGAACCGAAGTCGAAGATCGTGGACGCCTACCAGGCGGCCGGCGGCGACGGCTCGAAGTACAGCGAGATCCCGCTCGCCTTTGCCGGCACCCCCGAAGAGGGTGCCCAAGCGGTTCTCGAGAAGTCGCGCTGGTTCGTGACCGGGTGGAAGGTGATGAGCGAACTGCCCAATCCGGTCAACTTCGATGCCGCCAGCACCACGGTGCGAGAAGAGGACGTGCTCGAGCAATTCGCCTGCGGACCGGACCCGGACCGGCATGCCGAGGTCGTGAAGCAGTATGTCGACGCCGGATTCGACCAGCTGGTCCTGCAGAACGCCGGTCCCGACCCGGACGGATTCTTCGACTTCTGCAAATCCGACCTGCTTCCCGGGCTCCGCGCGAAGTGGTAGGCGCGCGACGATGACCCATCCGGCGCAATTGCCATTCGCCTACGCGGTGAACCAATTCACCACCACCGGTTGGTCGTTCGACGACGATGTGGCGCATTGCACCGATGCGGGGATCGGGGTGATCGAGGTCTGTCAGGACAAGCTCGACCCCGACCCGCATCGGGCCGCCGCGCAACTCGAGAGGGCCGTCGGGTCCGGGTTGTCGATCAGCTCGGTACAGGCGTCGGTGCGAGCGATGTTTCCCAGTGCTGGGCAACCGCGGCCCACCGACCATCGGCAGCGCCTCGACGCCTTCGAGCAGTGCGTGCAGCTCGTGGCCCCGTACGCGCCGGATGCGGTGTTCGTCACCAACACCGGCCCCGCTCCGGCAGGCAACATGGCCGAGGCGATCCGGCAGAACATCGTGGACCATCGGGAGTTGGCCGACGTCGCCACCGACCACGGGGTTCGCATCGGGCTGGAACCGTTGAATCCGGTGTCGTTGAACCAGGAGACGGCGATCTGGACGTTGCAACAAGGCCTCGACCTCATTCGTGAGGTGAATCGTGAGAACGTCGGCATCTGCTTCGACACGTGGAACCTCTGGCAGAACCCGGACCTGCTCGGTGCGATCGCCGATGCCGGTGACCGACTCTTCCTTCTGCAGGTGAGCGATTGGCGGACACCACGTTCGGGCGCCGACCGACGCTCGGTGGGCACCGGCGACATCCCGACCGGCCGGCTGTTGCACGCCCTGTACGATGCGGGCTACCGGGGACCCTGTGTGCTCGAGATCCTGTCCGACGGGGTACCCGACCCGGTCAGCGACGGCGACCTCGACGAGGTGCTGCGCGTCAACCGGGCGGCGCTGGAACGTGCGTGGGCCGAGGATCTCACAAACGAATCGAACGTGTTCGCTCCGACCGGGTCTCGTGGAACTGGATTCCGCGAATCTCGCGGGCGATGACCGAGATCGTGAACAACCCGATCGCAACGCTGACCAGTGCACCGAATCCGAACTGCGCGAAATCGGTGATGGCGCCGACAAAGGTGAACGAGACGGCCACTGCCAGCAGCAGACGCAACGGCAGCAGCGGCGGCGGCCGTCGCCGACGGGTGACCCGGCGAGCCACCAGCGCGATCACAGCGAGCACAAAGGACACGCCGCCCAGTACGAGGTAGGTCAGATCCGAGACCCACACCACCCCGTCGCCACCCCCATCAGCGCCGAAAAGCAGCTCTGAGGGCCTCCACGGAACCCCGAGAAGTGTAGTCGCACAGGTCTCCAGGGAGACCGCAACCATGGCCCAGCCGGCCAGTGACACCACAATCGGGGAGCGCCAGACTGTGGTGACCGGCCCGGGTACGGCCGCCGATACGGCCAGGCGCAGGCCCGGAAGGCGCTCCGGCGCATCGTCACACGCGTAGAGCATGTCGCGCACCGCCTGCACCGCGCGTGCGTCGGCACCACCTGCCTCGGCCCGCGCGGCGAGCGTCATGGCCAC
This sequence comes from Gordonia sp. DT30, assembly GCF_049844915.1. Classification (NCBI taxonomy): domain Bacteria; kingdom Bacillati; phylum Actinomycetota; class Actinomycetes; order Mycobacteriales; family Gordoniaceae; genus Gordonia; species Gordonia sp. DT30. The sequence continues at coordinate 37,826 of NZ_JBNCLY010000019.1, forward strand.
TTCACGACGCCTGCGGCCCAGTCCGGTGACCAGTCCCTGTGCGGCGATTTCGGCGGCGTTCGTCAGCGACTCATGGGCCGTGGGCCGCCTTGCGAACCGAACAAGGTTCCCGCCGATGATGACCACCATCATGCTCAAGTACATGATGTCGGCAGCCGGGTGATAGAAGTAGTCATTGGTCTTGGTGACGAACTTGCCGACCTCGTCGAGGAAGAGGCCGAAACCCACGCCGCCGAGCACGATTCCGACGATGCGCGCGTTGCGTCCGAGGAACAGCCACTGCACTACCATGGCGACGGTCATCAGCGCGGCGCCGTATAGGGCATGTGCGATGTGCAGGCTGGCACCGCCCACCTGAGGGAATCCGGTGGCGGTCAAGTAGGCGCGGGTCACCAGGATGGTGGTGACCGCGATCAGGATGTACGCGGTCACCATGGTCATCCCGGCTCGTGCCCGCACCAGACGTCGGCCGGAACCGGAGCGAATTGCACGTACCGGCCTGGTCATGAGTGTTGTTCCGATCATCGGGATGCCCTGGTCGAACCGGAACCCGTACCGCACCGGGAGTCGATGCCGTGCGCCGCCAACACGGCCCGAAGGTGCATGGCCAGTTCGGTGTGGCCGGCGGCACTGGGATGCTCGCGGTCGGTGCCGTAGGAATCCGGTGATGCGAGCCAGTTCTCGGCGATCGGGTCGACGAAAACCACGTGCGAATGTGCGGCGGCCGTCCGGAGCGCATCGCGAATCATGGTGAGCTGCGCCAACTCCTTGTCGGGAACGCGCGTCGGGCCGACGGCGACGATGAGGCGACCCGGGGCCGAGTCGGTGAGCGCATCGAACGTCTGCTCTGCGCGATCGGTGATCTCGGCCGGCGGGTAGGTGCCGTCGTTGTCACTGCCCTGCAGGATCAGCGCGCGGAGTGGGCCTTTCGGTACCTCCGGTAGTCGGGCACGGTAGGTCTGGAATCCGCGATGACCATGCGGCGGATTGACGTACCCGGTGCCATCCTGGGCATTGACGACGATCCGACGACAGATATCGGACGCCAATACGCGTGGAAAAGAGCGAGATCGGGGATCGGTCAGTCCGAAGCCGGTGGCAAACGAATCGCCGATGACCGCGATCTCGGTCGGGGCGGTGTCGGTCGTCGACCCAGCCGGCCGGCTCGTGCATCCGCTGGCCACGGAACACATTGCCAGACAGCAGATACCGATCAGCACCGTGGTCTTCCGGAGAATGCATCCGCCATCCACGGATCGCCCACTTTCCCCGGATGACCGATTGATGCGGCCGTCAGTGCACACCGAGCCGACTGCCGGAACGCGACCGCTCTCGCTGTTCCCGCACATGGGCGTCGAAGTCGGTGCGCCAGTCCGGGCTGATGTCGAGACCGCGCGTGACGGCCTCCTCGGAGGACAACTCGACGGGGAATCCGTAGCGGTCATACAACGTGAAGAAGTCGGCACCGGTGATGGGCCGGCTCTCCTTGCCCAGCCGGCGCAGTTCCCGCAGACCCTTGCCGAGGGTGCGGCGGAAGGAACGTTCTTCTTTCCCGAGCACCTGCATGATGTGTTCGCGTTGCGCGGCAACGTCCGGGTACGCGGCGGCATAGATGTCGATGACGATCGCCGCGAGTTCGGCGGTGACCCCATCGGTGAGTCCGAGGCCATGGGCGAACCGGATCGCCCGGCGGAGCAGGCGCCGCAGGACGTAGCCGTGCTCCTTGGCGGCCGGGACGATGCCGTCGGCGATCAGGAAAACCGCGCCGCGGAGATGGTCGGCGATGATGCGCATCGTCTGGGTCTGCGCCTCATATCTTGTCCCCGAGAGGGTTTCGATGCCGCAGATGATCGGCCACAGGGTGCTGACCCGGTAGACGTCGGGACTGTCGATGGAGGCCGCGGCGATCCGCTCGAGGCCGCCGCCGAAGTCGACGTTGCGGCGCGTCAGCGGACGCAAACCGCCGACGTCCTTGGCGAACTGCATGAACACCGAATTCCCGATCTCCATGTATTGGCCACCATCGGAGTTCGGGTGCGGGTGGTCGCCGTAGGCGGTGTCGTGGGGAACCTGGGGAAAGTGGTAGAACACCTCGGTATCGGGTCCGCCCGGTTCGCCGACGGGCATGTCGGCCGGACCGCCGGCACGTGACCACCAGTTCTTGTCGCGGTAGTAGCAGATGTGGGCCCCTTGACTGCCTACCGAGTCGGCACGCTCCTCGGTATCGAGAACTGTGCGGTCGGTGGCTATTCCGGCGCGCTCGAACAGCTCTGCCCAGATGTCGGCGCTGTCGTCGTCGCGCGGGATGCCGAGTTCGAAGTCCCCGGAGTACACCGACACGTAGAGTCGTTCGGGATCCAACCCGACGACATCGACGAGAAGACCCCAGAGAGCCTCGATCTGCTCGCGTTTGAAGTAGCTGCCGAAACTCCAATTGCCGAGCATCTCGAAGAAGGTCGTATGGCGGTTGTCGCCGACCTCGTCGATGTCCTGCGAGCGCAGACATGGTTGTACATCGGCCACCTGCGTCCCACCCGGATGGTCGGCACCCATCAGATACGGGACCAGAGGCTGCATACCACTGCCGGTGAACAGAGTGGTCGGATCGTCTCGCAGGACCAGTGGCGCGCGGTCGATGACCGCATGGCCCCGATCGGTCATGTACCGAAGAAATCCGGCACGAATCTCGCCCACATCCAACAGGCCAACTCCTCATCCGAACGACTATGAAGATGCGCGGCATCGACGACCACGCGAGGGCGCGTCTCCCGTCGTTCTGGCAGGCGAGCATCGAAAAGTAGTGGAGGACATACGGATCGAACGTATCGAAGGCACCCCAACCGGCGCATCCCCCTCGTCCCTGACGGGATGTACGCAACTTTAGGACGGCAGAGTCGGCACACGCAAGCCATTGCGCCCAAGCATTGGGTTCATATTGACAAGCAGTACTTGTGCTTCCGGTTCTCGCGGGGATGCCATCGCCAAATCGCCTACGCTCCTTGTCATGTCAGATACCGTAGCGATCGACGACGACATCACCTCGGTGCCACACGCACCCACGGTGACGGCTCGGGCGATCCACTACGCCCGGGTGATCGCCGGGCATGCCCCCGTGTCGCTGCTGCTGTTCGCATGCTTGCTGATCATCGGTCTCGCCACGGGAACGCTCTGGAGCGCAACAAAAGACAAGAGCTACTTTCACGACGTCGCTTATGGTGTGCCGGCATTCGCCGACGGCGAATGGTGGACGCTCGGTACCGGAATGTTCTTCGGGCTGACGCCCTGGCAGTTGGTGAGCATCCTGATCATGGTGATCACGCTGCTCGCCTGGGCCGAGTGGCGGCTGGGCAGCCTACGCCTTGTCGGGGTGTTCGTCGCCGCCCAGTTCCTCGGACACCTGATCGCCGCATTGTTCGCCTGGGGGCTCAGCGACCAGGTGATCAGCGGTATCGGATGGGAATGGCCGTCCCAATTGGCGCAGGTGCGTGATGTCGGGATGACGACGGGGATCGTCGGAGCGGTGGTCGCCGCGAGCGCCACGGTCCGATCACCGTGGCGGCTGCGATTGCGGCTGATCCTGGCATCGTATGTCGCGTTGTCCTTGCTGTTCGAGGGAAGTCTGTCCGACGTCGCGCATCTCGTCGCGTTTGCCGTGATGCTCCCGCTGGGCGAGCGCCTGTTCAGCGGCACCGAGCACGGGTTTGCACCGCGCAGCCGACGCGAGGTACGTCTGGTGGGATTCGCCGGTCTCCTCGTGATCGCCGCGGCGGACGTCTTGGTGTGGTTCTTTCCCGGTTCGGGTCCGCTGGGGCCGACCGACTCCGACGGATCGTCGGTGTGGGTCATGTGGATCGAAGTGGCGCTGATCGCGTTGGTGGCGGCCCAACTGCGCCGGGGCAAACATTGGGCATGGTGGGTGACCGTCGTGATCGGCGGATTGAACGTCGTGGGTTTCGTGTTCGTGGTGTTGGCCGTGGCGTTCACCGACTTCCAGGCTCGTGGCGCGGTGACCTTGGGTACGTCGCTGCTATGGCTGACCGAGGTCGCGGTGCTTGTCTCGGGACGCTTCGCCTTCCGGGTCCCCTTCCGCAGCGGTGTGCGCGGCGACGAGGCGGACACCGCGGAGGTCAAGCGACTGCTGCACGCGCACGGCGGCGGCACCATGTCCTGGATGACGACCTGGGACGGCAATCACTATCTGTTCGGCGACGCCGCGGCAGGCGGGTCAGCGGTGACGTATCAACGGCACGCCGGAACGTTGCTGGCGCTGGCCGACCCCGTGTGTTCCGACGACGATGCCACCCGGACGATCAAGGAGTTCGTCGACTTCGCGGAGTCGAGCGGGCTGACGCCCTGCTGGTTCTCCATCGGCGCAGACACCGCAGCCATCCTTCGCCAACTGAGTTGGCGCACTGCGAAAATCGCCGAAGACTCGATCGTGGATCTACCGGGGCTGGCGTTCAAGGGCAAGTCGTGGCAGCACGTGCGAACAGCACTGAACAAGGCCAAGAAATCGGGGATATCCCATCGCCTCGTCGCACTCGCCGAGGAACCCTTTTCCATCAAGGCGCAGGTCCGTTCCATCTCCGACGAGTGGGTGGGGGACAAAGGATTGCCGGAAATGGGCTTCACCCTCGGAGGCGTCGACGAAGCTCTGGACCCGGAAGTCCGTGTCTCGCTGGCCATCGACGAGGAAGGCAACGTGCACGGGGTGCTGTCGTGGCTGCCGGTGTACGCCCCCGGCGGCGCCGTCGCAGGCTGGACACTCGACGTCATGCGCAGGCGCCCCGACGGTTTCGGGCCCGTGATCGAGTTCTTGCTCGGCTCAGCGATACTCGGGTTCCAACGGGAGGGTGCACAGTTCGTCTCCCTGTCGGGGGCACCGTTGGCCACCGCCGACGAGAACGCGGAGACGTCGGCGACCGACCGGGTACTCGATGTGATGGGTGCGGCGATGGAGCCGTTGTACGGATTCCGGTCACTGCATGCGTTCAAGAAGAAGTTCAGCCCCCGCTATGAACCGGTCTACCTTGCCTATCGAGACGAAAGCGACCTTCCCCGAATAGGTTTGGCTATCAGCAGGGCCTACCTTCCGCAGGCCACGCCCGGGCAGTTGGTGCGCCTGGCGGGGCTTCTCGATCGACGTGAAAGAGCGTAGGTCCCGTGCAGAGATCGGTGGTCGGTGTATGTCCGCGGTGCTGAATCTGTCGATCATCCATGGCTGGGTCCCGATCGCGATGTTGGTCGCCGGAGCGGCGGGACTGATCTGGCTGGTGGCGCGCCGCAGTGTGCGGTATCTGGTGATCGTCGTACCGCTGGCCGTGGTCACGACGGTCATCGTGATCGCTGTCGCCCGTTGGTATATCGAAGACGTCTGGCGCCGGTTCCCCGAGGCCATCCCGCTGTCGGTCTACGTCTGGGCCGGCGTCGCGCTACTCGGCATCCTGCTCGCCATACCTCGTCTGTTCACCCGAGCGGTGCCGCTCGGGCACCGCGCGATCACGGTGATCGCCGCGGTGCTCGTGGTGCTCCTCGGCCTCACCTTCATCAATGTGCACTTCGCGTCATATCCGACGCTGCGGGCGGCACTCGGGCTCGATCATGTCGAGAGTGTGGACCTGAACGGGGTTCCCCGCGGAGGTACGGTTCCACTGGCGAAATGGTCTGCTCCCCAGGGGCTTCCCGAACGAGGCCGAGTCGCCTCCGCGGCAATACCGGGCTCTGCCTCACATTTCGATGCACGACCGGCCGAGGTGTATCTGCCACCTGCCTACTTCGCGCAGCCGCGGCCACTGCTGCCGGTGTTGGTACTGCTTGCCGGACAACCCGGTTCGCCTTCGGACTGGCTGACCAGCGTTCAGATGGTCGGCACGCTCGACGATTTCGCGGCACATCACCATGGGGTGACACCGGTGGTGATCGTCGCGGACGGAACCGGAACCGAGCTGGACAATCCGCTGTGCATGGACTCCCGGCTCGGCAATGCCGCAACCTACCTGACCGCCGATGTGGCCGCGTGGGCGAGGACGAATCTGCAAGTCGAGCAGCGACGGGACAAGTGGGCGGTGGGTGGTCTGTCGTACGGCGGTACCTGCGCGCTGCAACTGGCCGTGAACTATCCGGACATGTACCCGACGTTTCTCGACATGTCGGGGCAGTACGAGCCGACCCTCGGGGATCGTCGGACCACCGTGCAGGAGGCATTCGGTGGCAACCAGGCGCAATTCGAAAGTGTGAACCCGGTCGACCTCCTGCGGCGCAAGCAGTACCCGAATGTGTCCGGGGTCTTCGTGGTCGGTGCCGATGACGGGGAGTATCGGCCCGGACTGGAGAAGGTGTACACGCTGGCCCGCGGCGCCGGGATGAACGTGCGTTTCACCACGGTTCCCGGCGGCCACAGCTTCGGCGTGTGGTCGCAAGGCTTTGCCGCTCAGTTGCCGTGGCTCGCGAATCGACTGGGGGTCACCGCGTAGCGAGCCGGCGGTTGACACACCCGGCCATATTCTAGTAATCCATAGAATATGGCGGAAACTGGTTCGGCGGCGCCCGCCGCGGCGACATGGGCGGACCTCTTCGCCCCGCAGCATCGGAGTGCGGTCGCCGTATTGGCCACGGGCGTCGCGGTTTTCGCCATCAGCACATACTTGACGGCGGCGTCGTTGCCGAGCGCCATCGACGACATCGGCGGCGCCGACCTCTACGCGTGGGTGATGACCACCTTTTTGCTGGCGGCGGTGTGCGCGTCCATGCTGGTGACGCCGACGCTGTCACGGCTGGGCGCCCGCACGGCCTATCTCGGCGCCTTCTTCGCCTTCGGGGTGGGGTCGCTCATCGGGGCGGTGGCCCCGACGATGCCGGTCCTGCTGGTCGGCCGCGTCGTCCAGGGCCTTGGCGGCGGACTGCTCACCGGACTGGCATTCGCGGTCGTCCGCATCGCGTTGCCAGAACGACTGTGGGTGCGCGCCATCGGTTTCACCTCGGCGATGTGGGGGGTCGGCAATCTGATCGGACCGGTACTCGGCGGGCTGTTCTCCCAGTTGCATTTCTGGCGGGGCTCGTTCTGGCTGCTCGTCGTCGTCGCGGCCGTCGTCATGGTCCCGACGGCGCGCGCGCTCCCACACAATAGGGTTGCCGCGGTGCGCAATCCGCCGATTCCCTGGTGGTCGTTGGTGGCGGTCGCCCTTGCCGCCGCTGCGCTGTCGGTCGCGAGTCTGACCACCGGCACTGCCGCGACGGTCACCCTCATCTGCGTGGGGGCTGCGTCATTGTTCGCCTTCGTCGGCGTCGATCGTCGAAAGGGCGTGGGCTTGCTCCCGCGGCTGACCTACGTGGCGGGCAATCCGCTCAAGTGGATCTACCTGTCGGTGGCGGTGCTGGCGATCGGGTCGACCACGGAGACGTTCATCCCCCTGTTCGGCCAGCGCATCGGCGGCCTGGGGCCGTTCGCGGCCGGCCTTCTCGGCGCCGCCCTCTCATGGGGATGGTCGACGTCGCAGATCCTCAGCACGACCTTCGCCGAGGGGAGTCGCTCACGCGTCGTTCGCCTGGCCGGTCCGGGCGTGCTGGGAGCGGGGCTCGCCGCTTACGGTGCGCTGCAATCGTTCGACGGCGCGGGTGGGATCGCCGGGTGGTTCGTCGTCCTGTTCGTCGCCGGCTGCGGCATCGGCATGGCGTTCCCGCACATCGCGACCGCGGCGATGACCATCACCACCGACGATGCCGAGGCGGCGCGCGCGTCGGCCGGGGTGAACACCGTCCAGATGGTGGCCAATGCCGTGGGGTCCGCGGTCGCCGGTCTCCTCGTGAGCTTCGGCAGCAGCGACATCGCGTCGGCCCGCTACCTGTTCTTCGGGTTCGCAGTGGTCGCGCTGCTCGGGATCGCCGTTGCTGCAGCGTCGGTGGGACGTCGGCGGCCGGTACCGATCGTCGTCGAGGAGGCGTCATGAGTGCCACGGGCGAAGGCTTTCCCGAGCTCGGGATCTACACCGAACTCGGACGCGTCGGCAAGGCGCTGGCCAGCCCGATCCGGTTGCGGCTGCTCGACATCCTGACCGACGGCGAGCGCACGGTCGAGGAGCTCGCCGCCGACGCGCACGTGAACCTGAAGAACACCTCGTCGCAGCTGCAGATCCTGCGCGCCGCCCAGTTGGTTGCCGGCCGGCGCGACGGAGTGCGCATTCACTACCGGTTGGCCTCCGACGACGTCGCCGCGCTGCTCGGGGTCTTCCACCGGTTCTCCCGGGACAATGTTGCCGCGGTGCGCACCGAGGTCGAGATGTACTTCGCCGAGCATGCCGATCTCACGCCGCTGACCGCCGCGGAACTGCGTAGCCGTCTCGACGACGGATCGGTGCTCGTCATCGATGTGCGGCCGCGGCACGAATACGAGCGCGGGCACATTCCCGGCGCGATCTCGATACCACTCGGCGAACTGCGCGAGCACCTCGACGCGTTGCCGACCGATCGGCGGATCATCGCCTACTGTCAGGGCCCCTACTGTGTCGCCTCGCCGACCGCGGCGTCGGAACTGGCTGCGGCACAACGGGACAGCACCTACGTCGACGGCGGGATCACCTCGTGGATCTGGTCCGGCGGGCGTCTGGAATCGGCATGAGGTGAGTCAGCGCCCGGCGGGACAGTCGTCGAGTAGCCGGCCGAGGGCGTCGCGCTCGGCGGCGGTGACCCACAGGTGGTAGGCCGCCTTCACCTGGATCTGCCGAATGGCGTACGTGCAGCGGTATGCCTTGTGCGGTGGTAGCCACGTCGCGGCGTCGCCGTCACGCTTGCGCTGATTGGTGGGGCCGTCGGTGGCCTGCAGGTTGCGTGGATCGTTCGCGAAGTCGACGCGCTGCTGTTTCGTCAGTTGCTGCGCGCCCTTCTGCCAGGCATCCGAGAGGGCGACGACGTGGTCGATCTGGACGGTGGACGACGTCTCCGCGCCGCGCGTGAAGGCGATGGTCTTGTCGGTGTAGGGGTCGTGCAGCGTTCCGGTGGCGATCACGCAGTCGCGGGTACCGGGCTTGAACGTGATGTCCACGAGATCGCGGCGCAGGATGTCATTGCGTGTATCGCAGCCGTTGTGGCCGTCCTCGACGGTCACGTCGTCGTTCCACGGCGAGCCGAATTGCGCTCTGCTGTAACCGGTTTTGGGTGCGCGGCCCTTCACCGGCAGGAGTTGCAGCAGGGCCCGGGCCGGGCCGGCCGGTGCGGCGTCGGTCGGTGTGGTGCTGCTGGGTGTGGTGCCGGTCGGTGTGCTGGCGGGCGATGCCGAGGCGGAGTCCTGCGCCGGAAGTCGCGCGGCGCTCTCGCTCGGCGAGGTGACGCTCACCGAATCGGCGGGTGTGGCACAACCGGCCAGGGCGGCGAGCCCGACCAGCGAAACCCCGAGCACCACACGTACCTGTGCCGACCTGGCGCATGTGTGCTCTGCAGGACGCATAAACCCGGGGTCGGCCCGCAATCGCAGACATCGTCGTCGCATGCGCCGATTGTGCCGGACCCTACCGACACATGGCCGACGGCGGCCCACCCCATGATCGGGGTGAGCCGCCGTCGTACGAGCGGTCGATCTCGGGTATCAGCCCTCGATGAACTGCTCGAGCTGCTGACGTGCGATGTCGTCGGCGACCTGCTTCGGCGGGCTCTTCATGAGGTAGGCCGACGCCGGCAGGATCGGGCCACCGATGCCACGGTCCTTGGCGATCTTGGCGGCACGCACCGCGTCGATGATGATGCCGGCCGAGTTGGGCGAGTCCCAGACCTCGAGCTTGTACTCCAGGTTCAGCGGCACGTCACCGAAGGCGCGGCCTTCGAGGCGGACATAGGCCCACTTGCGGTCGTCGAGCCACGCGACGTGATCGGACGGGCCGATGTGCACGTTCTTGTCGTCGATCTTGCCGGCGAGCGAGCCGGTCAGGTTCGAGGTCACGGACTGGGTCTTGGAGACCTTCTTCGACTCCAGACGCTCACGCTCGAGCATGTTCTTGAAGTCCATGTTGCCGCCGACATTGAGCTGGTAGGTGCGGTCGAGGGCGACGCCGCGGTCCTCGAACAGCTTGGCCATCACGCGGTGGGTGATGGTCGCGCCGACCTGGCTCTTGATGTCGTCGCCGACGATCGGCACGCCGGCGTCGGTGAACTTCTTGGCCCACTCCGGGTCCGAGGCGATGAACACCGGCAGCGCGTTGACGAAGGCGACCTTGGCGTCGATGGCGCACTGGGCGTAGAACTTGTCGGCCTGCTCCGAGCCCACGGGCAGGTAGCTGACGAGGACGTCGACCTGCGCGTCCTTGAGGGTGGCCACGACGTCGGCGCCGTCGCCATCGGCCTCGGTGATGGTCTCGCGGTAGTACTTGCCGAGACCGTCGAGGGTGTGACCGCGCTGCACCGTCACACCGGTCGGCGCGACGTCGGCGATTTTGATGGTGTTGTTCTCGCTGGCGAAGATCGCGTCGGAGAGGTCGAAGCCGACCTTCTTCGCGTCGACGTCGAATGCGGCGACGAATTCGACGTCGCGCACGTGGTACGGGCCGAACTTCACGTGCATCAGACCGGGCACGGCGGCGTTCTCGTCGGCGTCCTTGTAGTACTGCACGCCCTGGACCAGGGATGAAGCGCAGTTTCCTACGCCCACAATGGCCACGCGCACCTTATTGGGCTCACCCATGGTCGGGTACTCCTTCTTCTTCTTGTGATGTCGCAGTACTCGGCTGCGATACGGGGGTTCGTCCGAGCCGGTCGTGCTGCTCGGCTTCTTCCTGTTCTCCGGCACCGGTCGGCGACGACGCGGTGTCCGGGACATTTGTGGGGGATCGCGCCGCGGTGTCGGCGCCGTCGTGCTCGGCGTCGGAGGCCTCGGCGGCGATGAGCTGGTTGAGCCAGCGCACCTCGCGTTCGCTCGACTCCAGGCTCAGCTCGTGCATCTGGCGGGTGTAGCGGTCAGAACTGCCGGTGGCACGCCCGACGAGTTCGCGCAGTCCTTCCCGACGTTCCTCGACCTGGCGTCGGCGACCCTCGAGGATTCGCATCCGCGCGATCGCCGGGGTGCGGCTGAAGAAGGCGAGGTGAACGCCGAAACCGTCGTCGGTGTAGTTCTGCGGTCCGGTGTCGGCGACGAGTTCGGTGAAGCGTTCGCGGCCGGCGGGGGTGAGCTGGTAGACGCGCCGACCGCGCCGGACCTTCACTCCCGAGGGCGCGCTCGTCTCACCGATGAGACCGTCGGCCTGCATTCGGCGCAGAGTCGGATACAGCGACCCATAGGAGAACGCGCGAAACGCGCCGAGCAGGCCGGTGAGCCGCTTGCGCAGCTCGTACCCGTGCATGGGGGATTCGAGTAGCAGTCCGAGAATCGCCATCTCCAGCACTGTCGTCCCCCTTTCCGCTCTTCCGTCGCACCGATGCTTGTGCCCAATGTATCGCACCGATATAAACGCTGTCGATATCGGGTACATGGAGTACACATCCGAACACGCCGATCCGGGGGCGCAGGGCCGGGTAGGCGCACCGGCACCACCGGTACCGACCACGTACGCTGGACGACGTGCAACGCCAGATCGTCGACTACGCCCTGCAACGGCGGTCGAGGCTGTCGCAGGTCCATTCCGGTCGGGTCGGTGTCACCGAGGTCTGCGACGCGAGTCCGTATCTGTTGCGGGCCGCCAAATTCCATGGCCGGCCCAGTCCGACGCTGTGTCCGATCTGCCGGAAAGAGCACGTGACCTTGGTCTCGTGGGTGTTCGGCGAGCGACTCGGCCAGGTGTCCGGATCGGCGCGGTCGGCGGAGGAGATCTCCCGGCTCGACGCCACTGCCGAAGAGTTCTCGGTGCACGTCGTCGAGGTCTGCCGTACCTGCAGCTGGAACCATCTCGTGCAGTCGTACGTTGCCGGACTGCCTCCACGTGCGCAGCGGCGCCGTCGGGTCGCCGAGTAGAAGCGAATCGCCGTCGGGTCGGTCAACCGGCCCGGACGGCGATGACGTGTGTCGCCCGTGTCCGGCTTTTGGTTCGCGGTCGTCGGTGCGTCAGAGTGGTGGGCGGTGAAGATGCCTATAAGTACTGTAAGGAACGTTGAGCCGACGCAGATGCGGTTCATTGGGAGGTCCGGCGATGAGCGAGTCACGTGATATGACGTCGCGGCGCACCAGATCCACGAAGTCCGGGTCCGGCGACGATCCGAAGCGTTCGCGCTACCGGATCCTGGGATGGGTGGTCGGCGCGGTCGGCCTGATCGTGCCGGTTGTCGCATTGGTCGCGATCGTGGGCTTTCTCATCGCCTACGCGACGGTGAGCGTGCCCCGGCCCGGCGACATCAAGCAGAATCAGGTCGCCACGATCGTCGACGCCAAGGGCAATACCCTGGCGAAGATCGTGCCTCCCGAGGGCAACCGCAGCGATGTCAGCATCAACGACATCCCCAAGTCGCTGCAGGAAGCGGTGATCGCCGCCGAGGACCGCGAGTTCCGCACCAACGACGGTTTCTCGATCCGCGGGCTGTCCCGCGCGGTGTGGGGTCGGGTCACGAACAACGATCTCGCCGGCGGTGGTTCGACGATCACCCAGCAGTACGTGAAGAACGCGTTGGTCGGTGACGAGCACAGCTACGAACGCAAGCTGCGCGAGCTGGTGATCGCGACCAAGATGTCCAGCGAGTGGTCCAAGGACGACATCTTGGGCGCCTACCTCAACACCATCTACTTCGGGCGTGGCGGCTACGGCGTCGGCGCCGCGGCGCAGGCCTACTTCCGTAAGAACGTCAAGGATCTGACCCCGGCCGAATCCGCGGTGCTCGCCGCAGCGATTCGTTCGCCCTCCTATTACGACCCCGCAGTCAACAAGGACGCGGCAGTGGCCCGCTGGAACTATGTGCTCGACGGCATGGTCCAGACCGGTGCCATCACCCCGGCCGATCGTGCGGCGATCGTCTATCCCAAGGTCTTGCCTGCGCCGGCGGCGACCGGTGAGACCGTGGGGCCCAACGGTCTGATCAAACGGCAGGTGATGGCCGAACTCGCCAACCTCAACATCTCCGAACAGCAGGTCCGCACCGAGGGTCTCAAGATCACGACGACGATCGATCCACAGGCGCAGAACGCCGCAGTGCAGGCAGGATGCCGCCAGAACGACCTCTACCCGTGCCCCAGCGGGGTACTCAACGGCGAGCCCAGTCAGATACGCACGGCCGTCGTCTCGATCGATCCGCGGACCGGTGGTGTGCAGGGCTACTTCGGTGGCAACGACGCGCAGGGCTGGGACTACGCGCAGGGTGGATTGCAGACCGGGTCGTCGTTCAAGGTGTTCGCGTTGGTCGCTGCCCTCGAGCAGGGCATTCCGCTGTCGAAGGTGTACAGCTCGGCGCCCTATCCCATCCCCAACTCCAGCATCACCGTCGAGAACTCCGACGGTGAGAGCTGCGGCTCCTGCAATCTGGCGACGGCGATGAAGATGTCGCTGAACACGGTGTACTACCGCCTGATGATGGACCTGAAGAACAAGGCGCAGGATGTGGCCGATGCCGCGCACGCCGCGGGCGTCGCCGAGTCGTTCGGCGATCAGCAGAAGACGCTGCAGAACGCCAACGGCAGCGTCGACGGCGGTGTCGTCCTGGGTCAGTATCCGACGCGCGTGATCGATATGGCGTCGGCGTATGCCACCCTCGCCGCGTCGGGCATCTACCGCGCCCCGCACTTCGTGCAGAAGGTGGAGACCTCTACCGGTGAGGTGCTCTACGAGCGTCAGCCCGACCCGGGTAAGCGGGTCTTCCCGGCGAAGGTCGCCGACAACGTCACCGCTGCGCTCGAGCCGGTCGCCGCCTACTCCAACGGCAATTCGCTCTACGACAGCGAATTGGGTGCGCGCCCGTCGGCGGCCAAGACCGGCACCGCGCAGCTCGGTGACAGCGGCCAGAACAAGGACGCCTGGATGGTCGGCTACACCCCGCAGCTCTCGACGGCGGTGTGGGTCGGTACCGACAAGGGCACGCCACTGGTCAATTACGGCGGCTCCCCGGTGTATGGGAGTGGCCTGTCCGCGCAGATCTGGAAGAAGGCGATGGACAACGCCCTCGACGGCAAGTCCATCGAACAATTCCCGGAGCCGGCGGCCGTCGGTGGCCAGGCCGGTGTGCCCTACGAGCCGCCGCCCAGCACGTACAACAACGACACTCCGTCGTCGCGGCCGAACCGGACGCCGACGCTTCCGGTCCCCGGCGGCGGTGGTGGTGCGATCACGATCGCCCCCGGTATCACCATCCCGGTACCAGGGGGCGCCCAGCCAGGTGGCGATAACGGCGCCAACGGTGGCACCGGCGGTGGTGGCGGCGGCGGCAACGGTGGCGACGGCGGCACCGGAGGCGGTGGAACCGGCGGCGACGGCGGCACCGGGGGCACCGGTAACGGCGGTGACCAAGGAGCGGTCCCTGAGCCCGGACGCTGACGGGTCCCCGTCGGCGGCGACGGGGGCGGAGCCCGCGACAGCCGAGTCGGGCGAACCGGGCGTCGACGGCCCGGCGCCACTGGCAACGGACTTGCGCACCGACACGCGACGGCTGATCCCGAGCCACCACGATCCGGTGGTCGCCGAGGCGTCACGGGTCGTCGGCGGCCCGATCGGCGCGCACGCGGCAGTGGGCCGTAGCCGGCATTGGACGCCGATCCGGGTGCTGTTTCTCCTCGCGCTGTGCACGCTGGCACTGGGGTGGTTCGGCAAGGCGGGCTGCCTGCAGCAGGAGACGGTGAGCAAGCCCGCCCCCGGCGGCCCGACGATGCAGCTCGACCATGCCGATCAGCGGCAGTTCACCGACCTCTGCTACTCCGACGTGCTCGCCCTGTACGGCGCCGAACAGCTCGACAAGGGCGAATTCCCTTACCACACATACTGGTTCGAGAAGAACGAGCAGGGCCAGGAGATCAAGCGGTACATGGAGTACCCGGTGATCACCGGGATGTACATGTACGCGACGGCGTGGGCCGCCCGGGAATGGGCGTCGGCGATGGACCGGTTTGGCGTGCCGGGTGCGCTGCCTGCGGTCCTGTTCTTCGACCTCGCCGCCCTCGGGTTGGCGCTGTTCTGGCTCGTGACCATCTGGGCGACCGCGCTGACCGCCCGCGCCCGCATCTGGGCGGCGTGGGTGGCGGCCGCCTCGCCGCTGGTCATCGTGCACGCCTTCACCAACTTCGACGCGATCGCTACCGCCGCCCTGGCCGTCGCATTGCTGTGCTGGGCGCGGCGAAGACCATGGCTGGCCGGGGTATTCATCGGGTTGGGCACCGCCGCCAAGTTCTATCCGGTGCTGTTGCTGGTGGTGTTGTTCTTCTTGTGCCTGCGGTCGGGCAAGCTCCGCGACTGGGCGGCCGCCGCGGCCGCCGCGGTGATCGCCTGGACCGCGGTGAACCTGCCGATCCTGGTGGAGTACCCGCACGGCTGGTACGAGTTCTTCCGCCTCAACTCCGATCGTGGCGCCGACGCCGACAGCCTGCTGCGACTCGTCGCCAAGGCGGTCGGGGTGACCTGGAACGTCGACGTCCTCAACGTCGTGTCGCTCGGCCTCATGGTTCTCGTCGTCGCCGGAATCGGGTGGCTGTCGCTCGCCGCACCGACCCGGCCACGTGTCGCGCAGGTCGCCTTCCTGATCGTCGCCGGCTTCCTGCTCGTCAACAAGGTGTGGAGTCCCCAGTACTCGCTGTGGCTGGTTCCCCTTGCCGTGCTGGCCATTCCACACACACGACTGCTGCTGGCCTGGATGGCCGTCGACGCGCTGGTGTGGATTCCGCGGATGTCGCTGTTCATCGACCCGTCGCGAAAGTGGTTGCCGCAGGAGTGGTTCACCACGATCATCGTGATCCGCGCGGTATTCGTGCTGGCCCTGTGCGTCATCGTCATCTGGCAGATCCTGCGGCCACAGGAAGACCTGATGCGCACCGACGCCGAGGGCAATGAACTCGACGACCCGGCCGGCGGCGTCCTCGACGGGGCGCCGGACCGATTCGGGAATCGCCGTGGAGCGCTGCCGGTTCCGAGCCGGCTTGCGGCGGAGCCGGGGTAGTCTTCGCGGAACAGTAGCGGGGAACCGATGGGGGACGATGGAGTGCGAGCTGGGACGGGCATGTCCCGGATCAGCCGCCGAATCGGCCGTGCAACAGATAGTTTCTGCGTTCCAGCATTCCGTCGGCGGACCGTTGTGGTGACCATCCGCCCAGGCACGCTCATGTGCGTTTCCAAGGTCAGCCCGCTGAGCTGACCCAGTCGGGCGCGGTGGTGAGCCCTCTCACGAAATGCGTTGTTGCAGACGCACTTTTGCGTTCGGCCAATCGTTATCGACCATCGCGAACTGGGCGGTGGTGCGCCAGCCGTCACCGAAGCGGCGATGTTTGCGGAGCAGGCCCTCGAAGGTGGCGCCGAGTTTGCCGATCGCGGCGCGGGACCGGGCATTGTTCTCGTGGGTGTGCCAGACCAGGCGCACCGCACCACAATCCTCGAAGGCGTGCCGCATCAACAGATACTTCGCGGTCGGATTCACCGCGGTGCCCTGGACGTCGTCGGCGTAGAAGGTGTAGCCGATGGCGGTCGAGAGAGTGACCGGATCGATGTCGTAGTAGCTGGTCGTCCCGATGAGCCGGCCGTCGTTGTTGTCGACGACCGCGTAGGCCACGCGGCGTTGCGGATCGGCGAGCGCCGCCGTGATCCAGGCGGCCGCGGCGTCGGGGTCGGTGGGCACTCCCGGCACCCACTGGAATCGCTGCGGGTCGGCGACGACCGCCGCCAGCGCCGTGGCGTCGTCGATGGCGAAGGGCCGCAACGTCACTCGATCGCCGGCGAGTGGTGCGGTACCGAGCCAGTCGCTCATGTGCTCGCCGGAACCCGGGCGCTCGGTGGGACGTCGTCGGGTTCGGCCGACGACGCCACATTGGTGGGCGGTCTTCGCCCGATCGACGCGAGCGGTTCGCGCGGCGCGGCGCGGACGAAGGCGACAATCAGGTAGACGAGCAGGACGGCGTGCACCCAGACGCCGAGGTTGACCCCGCCGATCACCCACCACTTCATCGGCGCCCCTGACACATAGATGCCGAACAGCCGGAAGATGGTGGTGTCGAGGATGAAGTCGGCGATCAGGTAGGCGACGATGACCGGCCACCGGATTCGCAGGAGCACGAAGAACGGCAGAATCCACAGCGTGTACTGCGGCGAGTGCACCTTGTGGAACACCATGAACCCGGCGAGCATCGCCGCGCTCACCCCGATCCACGGATACAGGCCGGTCCGGCCGTACTGCCGCCAGCCCAGATACACCGCCGCGCCGAAGGCGCACACGATCAACAGCGGCGAGAGGATGCCGACCAGGGAGTTGTAGGTGTCGTTCTGCCCGCCGGTGAGATGGCGCAATCCCCAGTACCAGATGGAGTTGGTGTCGACGTCGGCGCGACGTTTGCCCTGGAACGTCATCGCGGCGCGCCAGCCGTCGTAGCCGAGGAGCATGAACGGCAGCTGCACGACGATGACGGTCAGCAAGGCCGCGCCGGCGACCCACGCCGCACTCACCCAGTCGAGCGGACCGCGCGTCGGCGGACCGGAGCCCGACGATGACTGCCCCGGCGGGGATGCACCAGGTGGGGATGTACCGAGCGGGGCCATGCCGCGCGTCAGCACGTAAATGGCGAGCGGTAGCACGAAGAAGCCCGGGTAGAGCTTCAGGCAGAAGCCGATGGCCAACAAAATCGAGGCGAGAACGGCGCTGGTGCGCAACGTCATTCGACGCCGCCCGGTCGACGGCGAGATGCTGGCGCCCCACGCCATCACCGCGACCGCGGCGACCGCGGTCGCCACCACCGGCAACTCCCAGTTGTGGAAGGCATACATGATCAGCGGCGGGGTCAGCGCCCACCACAACACATTCCACCGCGTGAGCACCGCGAGCATCGCCGTGATCGCGAGCCCGAACGGCGCGAGCACCACCGCCGAATGGCGGAAGAAGTCGACGTCGGTGTGCGAACCGATGCCGCCGAGCCACATCAGGAGTCCCGACAGCACCGGGTACTCCACCGAACCGCCGAACAGCTGGCCGTTGGCGCCGATACCGCCGTGGATGTAGGGGAAGACATGCAGGTTGATGTCACGCCCGACCCACAGGAATGCGAGATCGGAATAGCAGGGCACGATCGCGTCTCCATCACCGACCGGCCACTTGTGGCTGCGTCCGTCCGGGTAGAACGGCGGTCCGACGCACTTGATCTTGACCTCGTAGCTCCAATACATGAACAGCAAGGTCAGCAGTAGAGAGACGGTCAGGATCAGGATCAGATCCCCGCGGCGCGACAAGGTGATGCGCCCGTAGCGGTACGTCGTGCTCAGGCGATCGGGCATGCGCTACAGGGTAAGCGGAAGGGTAGGCGCGGACCGAAACCATCCAGGCAACGGTGAGCTGGGTCACGCACAATCCGGACGGACCGGTCAGAAGTGTCTGATGCAGGCGGTCACGAACGCGGAGACAGCGGTGTGTAGAGATTGACCAGGTTGCCGTCGGGGTCGCGGAGCAGCAGGGACCGGTTGCCCCAGGGCATGTCGGTCGGTTCGCCGTTGACGAACTCGCCGACCACGCCGGTCAGGCGTCGGTATTCCGTGTCGACGTCGTCGACGAGGAAGTCCAGGATCACCGAGCGGTTGGCTGCTGCGGTCGCGACATCGTCGCCCATGGCGGCTGCGGTCGCCGACGAGGCGATGGCGAGCTTGCCCGAATCGGTGGTGAGCTCGGCGAACAGCGGATGCAGCCGCGCGGCGCGCAGGCCGGTGACCTGCTCGTAGAAGTCGACCAGGGCGTCGACGTCGTCGGTGAGAATCCGTGTCGCAGCGAATTGCATGAGGCGATCCTTGTCCTTGAAGAAGTGGTGACCGCACTCTGCGCGCGATAGAGGTCAGTCGCGGTCCGCAATCTCGGGTGGATCGTGATTTCGCTGGTCAGGGGTACCTCGTGTATCTTGGAACGGTTGCCGACGCAGGCGACCCTCCTGTCACGGACAGTCCGTGGCCGATGAGCCCATAGGAGGTGATGTGGTCACATGCGTCATTATGAATTGATGGTCATCCTCGACCCGAGTCTCGACGAGCGCACCGTTGCACCGTCCCTGGATACGTTCCTGAACGTGATCCGGAGTGATGGCGGCAAGGTCGACAACGTCGATATCTGGGGCAAGCGCCGTCTTGCCTACGAGATCGCCAAGCACAGCGAGGGCATCTACGCCGTCATCGACCTGAATGCCGAGCCGCAGACCGTCAGCGAACTGGATCGTCAGCTGAAGCTGAACGAGTCGGTGCTGCGCACCAAGGTTCTCCGGAAGTAGTCCACATACTTTCTGGATGCGCCGA
The DNA here is from genome assembly GCF_049844915.1 of Gordonia sp. DT30. Classification (NCBI taxonomy): domain Bacteria; kingdom Bacillati; phylum Actinomycetota; class Actinomycetes; order Mycobacteriales; family Gordoniaceae; genus Gordonia; species Gordonia sp. DT30. Next base: position 57,178 of record NZ_JBNCLY010000019.1, read on the forward strand.
GTTAGTCGGTACCGGACCTTAGGGTGAATACCTGAAGGCAGGTCGCGAATCGTCGCGGCCGAGACGTCCGGTGCACATCGATCAACGAGTGCCCAACCACGACCAAGGGGAGACACATGGCAGGCGAAACAGTCATCACCGTTGTAGGCAATCTGACCGCTGAACCCGAGCTGCGGTTCACCCCGTCGGGTGCCGCGGTCGCCAGCTTCACGGTGGCCTCCACTCCGCGCACCTTCGATCGCGAGACCCGCGAATGGAAGGACGGCGAGGCGCTGTTCTTGCGCTGCAGCATCTGGCGCGAAGCGGCGGAGAACGTGACCGAAAGTCTGACCAAGGGCACCCGGGTCATCGTGCAAGGACGCCTCAAGCAGCGTTCCTTCGAAACCCGTGAGGGCGAGAAGCGCACGGTGATGGAACTCGATGTCGATGAGATCGGTCCCTCGCTGAGATTTGCCACCGCGTCGGTCAACCGGGCCTCGCGTGGCGGATCATCCGGTGGCGGCAATTTCGGTTCGTCCGGCGGCTCGGGCCGCAGCGGCGGAGCGGGACAGTCCGCACCCGAGGATCCGTGGGGCAGCGCCCCCGCGAGCGCGTCCTCGGCCGGTGGCGGGGACGACGAACCACCATTCTGAACATTTTTGACTGGAGCAATACATGGCTAAGCAAAAGGGCGGCCGGAAGCCGCGCGTCGAAAAGGTCGTCAAGACCAAGGCGTGCTCCTTCTGCAAGGACAAGAACACCAAGATCGACTACAAGGACACCGCGCTACTGCGCCGCTTCCTGTCCGACCGCGGCAAGATCCGTTCGCGTCGGGTGACCGGGAACTGCGTTCAGCACCAGCGTGATGTCGCGGTGGCCGTCAAGAACTCGCGCGAGGTGGCGCTTCTGCCGTTCACCTCGACCAGCCGATAAGCCGAAGGGAGAGAACACGAAATGAAGCTCATCCTGACTGCTGCCGTGGAAAACCTCGGCGAGGCCGGCGATTCCGTCGAGGTCAAGGACGGTTACGGCCGTAACTATCTGCTGCCCCGCGGCCTGGCCATCAAGGCCAGCCGCGGCGCCGAGAAGCAGGTCGCCGACATCCGCCGGGCGCAGGCCGTCCGCGAGGTCCGCGGTCTCGAACACGCCAACGAGCTCAAGCAGGCGATCGAGAACCTGTCCGGCGTCTCGCTGACGGTGAAGACCCACAACTCGGGCAAGCTGTTCGGCTCGGTCACCGCGGCCGACGTGGCCGGTGCGATCCGCACCGCCGGCGGCCCGGCTGTCGACAAGCGCAACGTGGAGCTGCCGAAGGGCCACATCAAGGCCACCGGCACCTTCCCGGTCGTGGTGAATCTGCACCCCGACGTCGCCGCCACCGTCGAGCTGGCTGTCGTCGCCAGCTGATAAGGCGCTCGATAAGCCTGAGGTATAACGGTTTTCGGCCTGCCAGGTGCGCACATGCGTACCCGGCAGGCCGAACTGTTTGTGCCGGAGCCTACGTCGGTGGTGCGGGCGTGGCCGGGAGCTGACTCGAACCCCGCAGTCTCGGGGGCAGATACTGTGGCGCGGGGTTGGCGTCCTGCGACTGATCCCCGGCGGGGTGGAAGAATTTGTGCCAGGCCGGAGTGAAAATCAGTGCCCGCGAGCCGGTCCGGCACGCGACCTCATTCGCGCTCGGTACCGTGCAGGTGACGCCGGCGATCGTGACGCGTTGGCCGACCCCCAGCACCGGTGGACGAAAACCGGTTCTGGAGCCGAAGTGGTACGTCGGGGCGAGTGGCCAATTGGTGCGCACCCAGTACGGGCCCGTCTGGTCGCCGGAGATGACCGCGCCGAGGGTCTTCGATATCAGTGTGTCGGCCGGTGCGGTGGCCGGGCTGCCCTGGCAGCCGACGTATCGGTACTGGGGGCCGACCTGGCACCGGTAGCGACCGGTGGTGAAGAACGAGCGCCCATTGTCGCCGTAGGCGAGCGAACGGAAGGCATCCGGGTTCACCGGCGTGTACCGGCCCAGATCGAATTCGGTGGGCAGCGGGGGCGGTGGCGCCGCGGACGCGGTCGACGCCATCGCCACGGGAGTTCCGAGGGCAACGGTGGCGCTCACGCCGAGCACGGCGAGCGCGCGCGTCACCCGGCCGAACCGTCGGATACTGGGCACGGCGCCCATTGCATCACATGGCGGGGATGCGCGTGCGCGGTTTCCCGCGTCTGGGGCTGGTGACCGTGCACGTCGCCGGCGGGGCGACATGGGGGAGTCGACAACTGTTCGCCATCGGTGGCACATGCTGCGTTCAAGGTCTGGTAAACGGCCAGTGATCGCCGTCACTCGCAACACGCCCGACGGCGCCGATCAAGCGACACGCCGGGGAAGTGCAAAACTCGCCACTGTGGAATTACGCTACCGCCGCTGACCTGCGTTTATGAAGAAAATCCGTCTGACATTCCCCAACCTATCCACAACATCCACACAGGGACGCACAGGACGCGCGGCAACCGTCCACAATTGCCTAACAGGTTCGTCCACAAGCGCGTTTGAACGTGCGCCGGACACCTCCTAGGGTCACCTCTCAGGTGATCGGCAGGTTGCCCCGACGGCAGCAGCGGCACGCCTTGTCGGTGGCATCGGGTACTGAATATCTCAAAGACATCATGGGGAGGCCGACCGCAAAGGTCGGCACGATTCGACGCGAGAGGTGGGCTCGGTGGCGGTTGTCGACGATCGTGGGCACGGCGCCTCGCGGGATTCCGGACGCGGCGGTTCCGGTGGTTTCGACGATGCCGCGATCCCGGCCGAGGAGTTCGGCCGGCAACCACCACAGGACATGGCGGCCGAGCAGTCCGTGCTGGGCGGCATGATGCTGTCGAAGGACGCGATCGCCGACGTCGTCGAGAAGATCCGTCCCGCCGACTTCTACCGGCCCGCCCATCAGGCCGTCTACGACGCGATCCTCGAGCTGTACGGCAAGGGCGAGCCCGCCGACGCCGTCACCGTCGCCGCCGAACTCGATCGTGCCGGCGAGCTGCGCCGCGTCGGCGGTGCGCCGTATCTGCACACGCTGATCTCCACTGTGCCCACTGCGGCCAACGCCGGCTTCTACGCCGAGATCGTGGCGGAGAAGGCCATTCTCCGACGCCTGGTGGAGGCCGGGACCAGGATCGTGCAGTTCGGCTACTCCGGCGCCGACGGCGGCCAGGACGTCGCCGAGGTCGTCGACCGCGCGCAGGCCGAGGTGTACGAGGTGACCGAGCGGCGCACCGCCGAGGACTACGTGCCGCTCGAAGAGTTGCTGCAGCCGACGATGGACGAGATCGACTCGATCGCGTCCCGCGGGGGTCTGTCCCTCGGCGTGCCAACAGGATTCGCCGACCTCGACAAGCTGACCAACGGCCTGCACCCGGGGCAGATGATCATCGTCGCCGCGCGTCCCGGCGTCGGCAAGGCCCTGTCTCTCGACACCCCGCTGCCCACGCCGACCGGCTGGACCACAATGGGTCGCGTCGCCGTCGGCGACACCCTGCTCGACGCGCACGGACGGCCGACGCGTGTGGTCGCGGCCACCGAGGTGATGACCGACCGCCCATGCTTCGAGGTGGAGTTCTCCGACGGCAACGTCATCCTCGCCGACGCCTGGCACGAGTGGGCGGTCGAGGTGGACAGCACCCCGCAGGTGCTCACCACCGAGGGGCTGTATGCCCATGTCGGCTCGGCGTTCATTCGCAATGCCAAGCCGCTCGACTTGCCGCGCAAGCGGTTTGCCTATGGGCCGTACACTGTCGCCGCGCTGGCCGGGATGGCCTTCGACGACCCGGAGATCGGCATGCGCATCGACGCCGAGGGGCCCGTCGACGTGATGACCCTGATGGCCGACCTCGGCGGCCGTATCCCGTACGAGTACCTCCGCGGTTCGATCGCGCAACGCCGCGCCCTGCTCGCCGGGCTGCTCGACGCACGCGCGAGCGTCGACGACGACGGCTGGATCACCGTGCCCGCCGCCACCCGCCACATGACGGAGGTGGTCGCCGACCTCGTCGCCGGACTCGGGTACACCTACCGCCGGTCGGCCACCGGCTGGTTGCGCGTCGACGCCGACGACGACGTCTTCACCGTCCACCACAAGGCGTTGCGGCACAAGGAACTCCGACGCCCCGCTGGGGTTCGGCGGATCGTCGCCGTACGGCCGGTCGACAGTGCCCCGGTGCGGTGCGTGCAGGTCGACAACGCCGACCACCTGTTCCTCGCCGGTGAGGCGATGGTGCCCACGCACAATTCGACCCTCGCCATGGACTTCCTGCGCTCCTGCTCGATTCAGCACCAGATGACCGGGGCGATGTTCTCGCTGGAGATGAGTAAGGTCGAGATCGTCATGCGACTGCTGTCGGCGGAGGCCAAGGTCAAGCTCGGCGACATGCGTGGCGGCTCGATGACCGACGACGACTGGACGCGGCTGGCCCGCCGGATGGGTGAGATCTCCGAGGCGCCACTGTTCATCGACGACTCCCCGAACCTCACCATGATGGAGATCCGCGCCAAGGCGCGGCGCCTCAAACAGCGCAACGACCTCAAACTCGTCGTCGTGGACTACATGCAGCTGATGACGTCGGGCAAGAAAGTCGAATCCCGACAGCAAGAGGTCTCCGAGTTCTCCCGCCAATTGAAGCTTCTCGCAAAGGAACTCGAAGTACCCGTCGTCGCGATCAGCCAGCTCAACCGTGGCCCCGAGCAGCGCACCGACAAGAAACCTCAGGTATCGGATCTGCGCGAGTCGGGATGTCTGCCGGCGTCGACGCGCATTCTGCGTGCCGACAACGGCTCCGAGGTGACCCTCGGTGAACTCCTGGAGACCGGAGAGCAGCCGCTCGTCTGGTCGTTGGACGAGCGCATGCGTATGGTGGCCCGGCCGATGGTCAAGGTCTTCCCCAGCGGACGCAAAGAAGTGTTCCGCGTACGGATGGCGTCGGGGCGCGTGGTCGAGGCGACGGGCAACCACCCGTTCCTCACCATCGATGGGTGGATTCCGTTGGCGGAGATCGGTGTCGGCGAATCCATTGCGGTGCCGCGGAGTATTCCGGAACCGATCGCCGCAAGTGCGTATCCCGCCGGCCACGTGCGGAGTCTGTCGACACCGGCCGTCGTGGAGATGCTGCGCGAGTTGTTCTGCGAGTCTGCAGTTCTCGATGAGGAGTGGTGCCTCCAGGCGGCGTCGGACGCCGAGGCGCTTGACCTCATATACCTGCTTGCGCGGGTGGGAACGTTCTCATCGGTCAGCGAGACCGCCGACGGCGTCCTGACGGTGACGGTCTCCGGGTACGACCAACTCTCCCACCTCGCTGAGGTATTGGATATCGCTGCGCCACAACGGTTCAGCAAAATCGATGAAAGCGGCGCACGGACGGCCTCCCGACGGCTGCACAAACTCCTCGACTCACCGGAACTTGTGCCCGCGGGCAGCGGTGCCGGTCGTAGCACTGGGGCCATGGGGCATGGTCGTTCGGTGCTGCGCGAGATTTCGGATCTACTCGATTCCGAGAGCATCGACCTCACCGTCAGCAACGACGTCTATTGGGATGAGATCAGCGAGATCGAATCCATCGGTATTCAAGACGTCTATGACGGCACAGTTCCCGGAACGCACAACTTCATCGCCGATGGAGTCGCTGTCCACAACAGCCTCGAGCAGGACGCCGATATGGTGATCCTGCTGCACCGCCCGGACGCATTCGAACGCGACGACCCGCGCGCCGGTGAAGCCGACATCATCGTCGGCAAGCACCGCAACGGCCCCACCGCCACGATCACCGTTGCGCACCAACTGCATCTGAGTCGGTTCGTCGACATGGCGCGGGGGTAGTGGGGGTAGGTTCTCATCAGAATCAGGGTGAGAGGAAGTGTGGTCCCAGCGCGGTTCTGCCGGTTCCCTGCTCTATATGACCACGACTGCAACCTCTACATTGTCCCACGATTGGCCTGACACACCGACATCCCCCGAGGGCTGGATTTCTCGAGCTGGTGAAGTCGCACAGCTCCTCGCTGTCGACGCCGCCGCTCGCGACAAGGGTAATACCGCACCCCACGACGAGGTACAACTCCTCAAAGACTCTGGCTTGGTCACATTGCTCGGACCGGTCGAACACGGTGGCGCGGGCCAGGATTGGCCAACGGCTTACCAGGTCATCCGACGCATCGCTGCTGCCGACGGATCCATCGGCCAGCTGCTCGGCTACCACCTGCTCTGGTTTTGGGCGGCCCGCCTGGTCGGCACACCTGAGCAGATCGAAGCCGTGGAAACCGATGCGACGAAGAACAAATGGTTCTTCGGAGGCGCGGTCAACCCCCGTGACAACGATGTTGCGGTCGCCGACGAAGGCGACACCATCGTCTTCGACGGCAGCAAGACGTTCTCCACCGGCAGCCGCGTTTCCGACGTCACCGTCCTCGAAGGGGTCCTGACCGGTAGCGATGACCATGTCTTCGCCATCGTGCCGTCGAACATCAAGGGGCTGACGTTCCATGACGACTGGGACAACATCGGTCAACGCCAGACCGAGAGCGGCAGCGTCACCATCGACAAGGTGCGTGTCGACTGGGCAAGTGCAGCAGGATACGTGGACAAGCAGTTCCAGCCACGCGTCTACAACACCCTCAACGTCCCGACCATTCAGCTGGTCTTCGTCAACTTCTACCTCGGTATTGCGCGAGGCGCTCTCGAAGAGGCCGCGGCGTACACCAAGGAGAAGACCCGGGCATGGCTGCACAGCACCGTCGACAAGGCGATCGACGAGCCGTACATCATCGACATCTACGGCGACCTAGCATCGAAACTGTGGGCCACCGAGGCGCTTGCTGACGCAGTTGCGTTGGAAGGTAAGAAGATTCACGACAACGCATGGAATGTGACAGCCGAGGAACGCGGAGAGCACGAGGTGCGCGTCGCCGCCGTGAAGGCGCGAGCAACCGAGGTCTCGCTCGAAATCACCTCAACCATATTCGAGGCTCTCGGCGCTCGTGCGACAGCGAGCAAGTACGGCTTCGACCGCTTCTGGCGCAACGTAAGGACGCACACTCTGCACGATCCCGTCGCGTACAAGCGTCGAGAAGTCGGCCGTTGGGTGCTGACCGCAGAACTGCCTGAGCCGACCTGGTACTCGTAATTCCATACCAACCTCGGCGCACGGTGGCGGCCTCGGTGAATGCGTATGCCGAGAGCGGACCTTGGGTCGAGTGCGGAGGGTCAGGTCGGTCCGGGCCGGAATCGCCGAAGTGCGTCGGCGAGTTCGTTCGGCGCCTCCAGCGGAATGAGATGTCCGGTACCGGGGATGATCGAGAATTCGACGTCGGAGAGGTAGGGCAGCAGGTTGTCGCGGAGCACGGCGACGGGCTCCACCACGTCGTGCTCGCCGGCGAGCACGAGCACCCGGACACCGATCGTGCGTGTGTGTTCGGTGATGTCTTCGGCGATACCGTGCAAGGGCCACTCGGTGCGCGCGTCGTCGTCGACCCAGGAGCGGGAATCGGTCAGGACCTGCTCTGCAATCGTCTCGGACAGCGTCGTCGCGGTGAGGATCTGGTCGCGTGCGCCGATGGCGGATTCGTCGGTGTCGTATGCGTGGGAGAGGGATTCGCGGTAGGCGGGGGTGATTCCGGCGGGCGGCGCGGCGGGACCGGAGGCGACGAGGACGATTCCGCGTAGCCCGTCCGGGTGGGTTGCCGCGACCATTTGTGCGACCTTCCCGCCCATCGAATGCCCGACGAGGACATAGTCGGTCAGTTGTTCGCGTTCGATGACCGATAGCGTGTCCTCGGCGAGTCGACGGAGCGCATAGGGCCCGGGGAGGTCGCGTGAGCGGCTCCAGCCGCGAGCATCGATGGCGAGAATGTCGCGCCCGGGGAGATGGTCGATCACGAGATTCCACGTGCGGGCCGAGCCGCCCCAGTAGTGCAGGAAGACCAGTGTCGGACCGGTGCCGCGGCGGTGGTCATAAGCGGGCAGCGATGCCTGCTGGAGTGTAGTCATGAGGCTCCTCCGATCGGTGGTGTCGGTGTGCGTTCGTGCTGCTTCCATTGGAACTCGGTGGTCCGGTGCGCGCATCGGCACGAATGGACGTCTGATGGTGGAAACTGGACAGATGTCGAGGATCAAGCAGATGACGTTCGAGCTCACCGGGCGGGGTACCTCCACGGTCGAGACGATGACCTTCGATCAGTTGCGCTCGATGAACGATGGCGGGACCCAACGCGCGGACTTTCATGTGGTCGCACTCGTCGACGGCGGTCTCGGCTCGGTCACGATCGATTTCCGCCGGTATCCGCTCGAGCGCCGGTCCGCGGTCTGGATCGCGCCCGGGTCGGTGCACCAATGGGACGACTTCGGTGACCTCGACGGGCACCTCAACCTGTTTGTCCCGACGGCACCGGTGACGGCAGCAACCCGTGAGCTGGTGTCGGCCACCGATCTGGCCGCGTGGTGGCGTGTGTCGGCTGAACAGTGGCCATTGATCGACGTCGCTCGTACCCATCTGGTCCTCGAGACCGAGCGGGCGTCGGGAAGCGATTCGTCCGAGCTCCCGGCGATCCTGTTGTCCGCGTTCGTTACCCGACTACGACGACCGGACCAGGGAGCGCACCCCACGAACCCGGTGTTCCGCGCATTTCGTGCGAGCGTAGAAGCGAACTTCCGTCGACATCACGATGTCGGCTATTACGCCGGTGTCCTCGGGTACTCGGCCCGAACGCTCTCGCGGGCGGCCTATCAGGCCACCGGCCGGAGCGCGAAGGCCTACATCGTCGATCGCATTGTCCTGGAAGCGAAAAGGCTTCTCGCCCACGACCGTCTCAGCGCGGCGAGTTGTGCTGCTGCCCTCGGCTTTCCCGACGCGTCCAACTTTTCGGTGTTCTTTCGGAAGACTACCGGTCTGCGACCAGGAGCCTGGCAGACTGCGACGATCTGATCCTCTGGACAGTGCCTGACGTCGAGGACATCGGTGAACAACATTCCAATCCTCACCGAAGGTGGCAATTGGCGATCACATGAGTGCGAAGCCACCTATCAAAGGCGAATTCAGAGGTGAACGAAAGAGTTGACATGCGGGACTCAGCAAACTGACCGAAATTCGCACGAGCGCCACCTGGCGCAGAATGGCTCGAGAATTTTCAGGGCTGAAGGCTGTCACGCACACCGGTTGCAGCGTCATGGCTACGAGCCTGTGATGAGTATGAGACCAGCCCACCACGAAAACCACTGCGTCCCAGGAGGGCCGGTACCAGCCGGCATCCGACCCCGGAATCGATGTCGGAATGTCGGCGCATCCTCGGCGAGAGGCAAGTACTCTATGCCGGTTTCAGTGCAAATGCCGGATATTTCGACCGGCAGGTTTCGGCGTGGTCGGCTTCTTCGGTTCCCCAAGAGTTCACCGCGCGTTCTCCGTGGCGGCTGGTTACGCCTGTTAACTTCCTCGAGCAATTCGAGAAACCATGAGGAGCGAGATGGGCCACAAGCGTTCGAAATCCAGAGTCCGATTAATAGGCGGAGCCGCCGCGATCGTCGCGACCGCACTGGTCGCATCGGCGTGCGGGTCCGATTCATCGGATTCCGCGTCGAGCTCAGGCGCTGCGGCGGCCGACAAGGGCAAGCACGTGCTCCTGCTGTCGGTCGACGGGCTACACCAGGCCGATCTCGTGGCGTACGTGGGCAAGCATCCCGACTCCGCATTGGCGGCACTCACCAAGCGCGGCACCGAGTTCACCAACGCGCAGACCCCGATCCTCTCGGACAGCTTTCCGGGCACCGTCGGGCAGGTGACCGGCGGAAATCCGCAGACCACGGGCATCTATTACGACGATTCCTTCGACCGCACGCTGCTCGCGCCCGGCACCACGCAGTGCGCCGGCGCGAAGACCGGCGGCCATATGGAACTCACCGAGGAGCTGGACAAGGATACGCACAGGATCGACGCGGGCCAGGGCCTCGCCAATCTGCCGGATTCGGTGGGTGGCATGACCGCCGCACCGCAAAACCTGCTCGATCCGGCGAAGCTCCCCGTCGACCCGAATACCTGTAAACCGGTGCAGCCGTGGAACCTGCTGCGCGTCAACACGATCTTCGGTGTCGCGCACGGAGCCGGCCTGCGTACGGCGTGGTCCGACAAGCACCCCGCCTACTCGATCCTCGCGGGGCCTGGCGACGGCACCACAATCGATGACCTGTTCACCCCGGAGATCGACTCGTCTGTCGACGGCACCGAAGACGGGAAAACGTGGGCGTCGGACAACGGGCTGACGCAGCGGTACGACACGTACAAGGTCACCGCCCTGCTCAACGAGATCGAGGGCAAGGACCACTCGGGGAAGAACTCGGTGGGCGTGCCCGCGATCTTCGGCATGAACTTCCAGTCGGTGTCGACGGCACAGAAGCTGCCCACCTCGGGCGGGCAGCGCGGTGGCTACGAGCCCGACGGCGTGACGCCCGGCCCCGTGCTTGCCTCAGCGCTCGACTTCGTGAATACCCAGGTCGGCAAGCTCCTCGACAAGCTCAAAGCCGCTGGCGCCGAGCAGAGTACGACAGTCGTCCTGACGTCCAAGCACGGGCAGTCGCCGACGAAGCCGGGCGACTTCCGCCGGATCGACGACGGGAAGATCGTCGACGACGTGAACGCCGCGTGGGCCGCCGGGCACCCGGGTGCGCCAAAACTCGTCGAGCATTCGGTGAACGACGACGTGATGCTCTGGTGGCTCTCGGATCGCAGTGAGACGGCGCAGCAGTTGGTGCGCGAACGGCTGGGCGCGGCCTCCGGCACCGGCTACGACATCAACGGCAACCCCGTGCCCTACGTGAAGGCGGGCCTGGCCCAGGTGAAGGTCGGCGCCGATGCAGCCGCCTACTTCGGTGTGCCCGTCACAGATTCGCGTGTGCCGGACGTCGTGGGCCTCGTCGATCCCGGCGTGGTCTACGCGGGTAAGCCGTCGAAGATCGCTGAGCACGGCGGCAGTCAGCCCACCGACCGCGACGTGCCACTCATCGTCGCCGGGCCCGGCTTCGCTGCCGCCACCTCGGATCAGCAGGTCGAGACCACGCAGATCGCGCCCACTGTGCTCACCGCGCTGGGCCTGGACCCGAACCAGCTGCAGGCAGTCCGCGCCGAGGGCACCAAGGCGCTGCAGAAGTAGCCGGGCGCGCCGCGGTAGCGGTGCCGCGGGTGGGAACATGGCCCACCCCGCGGTCCGGGCTGCCGCAAGCTAGCCGGCGCAGTGTGTTGAAGCCGGATCAGGACCGCCGGCGATGCGAGCGACGACTCCGTCGGTGATGTTGAAGGCGAGTTGGCCCTGTGGGAGTGTGACGAGATAGCCGGGTCGGGAGAACGGGCCGGTCTCTGGAATCGGCTGCGCGTCAGGATAGGTGGCGGTCACTTTGCTTTCCGGATCACCGAGGCCGACGCCCTTTTCACTGGTGACTGCCGGGTCGGAAGTACTGGTGCCCGCCGCGACCACACAACTGACCGGGTCGCCATCTACGTAGAGTCTGTTCTGCCTTCCCATCGACGGTCCACGTGCGCCGTCGCCGATGGGTACGAACGTCAATCCGGTTGCCGCATCGGCCTGCTCGACTGTCATGCCCACTTTCACCACGCCCAGCGACGTGGGCGTGATCGTCAAGCCGCTATCGGTCCAGGCGCCCGACGCCTGTTGCGTGGTGACCGACGGTATGGGGTTGCCGGTGGGTGTGGTGACCGACGGTGTGGGGCTGCCGGTGGGTGTCGTGGTCGAAGTCGGTGGCTCGCTCTCCGGTGAGCCGTCGGTGGAGCATGCCGCCGCACAGCACAGTAGTGCCGCACATGCGATGGCCGGCAACGTTCGATCCAGTCGCATGGCGTTCTCCTCGATTGCGTGGTTGCAGCGTTTCGAAGACTAGCCACCGACCGCCACATCCGACGTCGAACCGAACTGTGGAAGCGCAACTTTCGTACGTTCGGACGATATGGGCCGTACTTTGCGTTCTCGTCCTTGACGACAGAGGTCAACCGCCTAAAGATCCACGACTGCCGCGACTCATCGCGGAATTACGCACGGCGAGTGCCCAATTCGTCAGTCTGTGGGAGACCGAGCCCGACGCGCCGATCCTCGAACCGTTCCGGCACAAGGTGATCGAGCATCCCGACGTGGGCCCGATCGCCGTCGACTGCGACACCCTCGTGACTACTCGTGCGGGGCCGCGGCCGCCGCTGCGACGAGCGCACTGTTGATCGAGATCTCCCCGCGCATACCCGGCGCCGCCACCATGTCGCCGACAAGATAGACGTCGTCGCCTCGTGCGACGGCCGGCCGGTCGTGCCAGGTCTGGCCGGGTAGGTCTAGGGCGCCGGTTCGGTCCTTGGCCACAGCTGTCCGGTGAAATGTGGTCCGCTCCCGTCGATGTGGCAACACTTGGTCGGCGAGGTGCTCGAGGCGCTGGTGCGCGGCGGCATGCGCTTCACCCTCGCGAACCGGCATCTGCAGCTGGTAGAGCGCTTCACCGGCGGGCGCCACCGAATCGTCTTGCACGCTATAGCTTTCATGGAAGCCGCCCTCGTCGAGGTCGAAGACGAGTTTGGAGTCGTGGCGATCCTCGGTGACGGCGACGTCGAGCAGGACGGCGTGGCCGCTGGTCCAGGTCAGCGAGTCGTCGCCGAGGAGGCGACGCGCGGCGGCGAGTTCGGTGGCCACGATCACCGGGCCGTCGGTCGGCAACGTGTCGATGCGCGTCGAGGCGTGGATGTCGACACCGAGTTCGGTGGCGCGGGCAACCATTCGGTCGATAACGGTCTGCCAGCCACCGCGCACCCACCGCACCGCCGGCGGGCGCGGCCCGAAGACCCGCTGGAACAGCCCCCAGACGAATGCCGCGGAGAGCCGCCCGGTGTCGGCGTCATAGGTGGCCACGCTGATGGCGTTGGCCATCTGACGGGCGGTCTGCTCGCCCCATCGCTCCGCGGCCCAGGTGTGGAAGTCGGTGTCGACGGGCGCCTTGAGGCCGGAGCGTATCTGGGCGCGCAGCACGCGCAGCGGCGGCACGGCCCGGAGGCGTCCGTCGGCGCGGAAGCGCAACAGCGAGGTGAGACTCGACGGCCCCGGCCATCCCAGACCATCGACGAATCCACGCGTCTTGAGCCAGGTGTAGTGGGGTCCGTCGGCGTAGAAGACGTGGGCGCCTTCATGTGCCACGTAGGGCGCCGGGGTGGCGCGACCGCGGCCGCCGAGGTGTTCGTGGGCTTCGAAAATCTTCACAGCAGAGCCGGTTTCGGCGCAGGCGATGGCGGCGGTGAGGCCGCCGATCCCGCCGCCGATCACGTTGATGCGTCGGGCCATGGGTGCGGTCCTTTCCCGGGGAATCGGAAACGAGCAGGCGCCGCGGGGTGCGGCCGGCGATCATCTCGGCGATGGCGCGGAATTGCCACGATTCGTACGGCGCTCCCGTTCCTGGACGCGTGCCGAAGGGCGAATCACACTGGGTCTGGCCGGTGCGACGATGGCCCCATCGGGTGCCTTCCGAAGGTGAATGCCTACTTGTATCGAAGCGTCTGCCGCTGTGATCCACAAGGCTGAGCCGCAACCCTGTGATCAGTCCGACAACAGCGCCGTGACCGCCTCGCGCACCAGACTTGCGCGTTTGCGGGGACCGGGCAGGTCGGCGACCGCGCTGAGCTCGTCGGTGAGGTCGGTCCACACCGCGGCGAGCTGCAGCACCAACGCCAGGAGAACGGCAGGCGGATAGCGGCGCGTGAGTCGGCCGTCGGCCTGCGCGCGGGCGATCTCGTCGACCTTGTGCCGACTGCTGCCGAGGACGGCGTCGACGAGGGGAGCGTTGCCGCGTTCGAGCCGGTGCCACGTCGCGAGGCGCTTGATGTCGGGATACTTCGCATAGCGCGCCACGAGTTTGGCGGCGTAGCCGGGAAGGTCGTCTACATCGATGGGCAGCGTCGCCGCCGTGCTGTCGACGATGTCGGTGAGCACCGCGTCGAACAGCTTTTCCTTGCTGCCGAAGTAGTGGTAGATCTGCGCCTTGTTGCTCTCGGCGTTCGTCGCGATGCGATCGACTCTCGCTCCGGCGATTCCGTGGGTGGCGAATTCCGCGCGGGCCGCCGACAGGAGACGGGCCCGGGTGGCCGCGGCGTCTCTGATCATCACCACAGACTAGCAACTGACCATTCGGTTGATTCGCATCCGACGCAGGGCTACTCTTGACCTATCCGATCAGCTAACCGGTTAGTTGACTCGCGTCGTAGGAGAACATCACCGTCCGCACTCGCGGACCGATCACCCTTGCCCCACTCCGGATAGAGGAACCATGACCGCTCTGATCTCGACGCCGTTCGGCGCCGATGCAACCGCTGCCGACGTCCTCACCGGCGTCGACCTGACCGGTCGACGCGCCGTCGTGACAGGTGGGGCCGCCGGTCTCGGCCTGGAGACGGCGCGGGCGCTTGCCGCGGCCGGCGCGCAGGTGACGATCGCCGCGCGCCGGCTCGACGTGGCGCGCTCGGCGGCTGACGACCTCGCCGAGAGCACCGGAAATCCCCACATCGACGCGCGGAGTCTCGATCTCGCCGACCTGCAGTCGGTCGCCGACTTCGTCGGCGGCTGGTCGGGTCCGCTGCACATCCTGGTCGACAACGCCGGGGTGATGGCCACGCCGTTCCAGCGCACGGCCCAGGGGCACGAGCTGCAGTTCGGCACCAACCACCTCGGTCACTTCGCGCTGACCGTCGGGCTGTACGGCGCACTCGCAGCCGCCGACGGGGCGCGCGTGGTGGTGGTGAGTTCGGTGGGCCACATCAACGGCGGAATCGACTTCGAGGACATCGACTTTCACGAACGGCACTACGACCCGTGGCTCGCCTACGCCCAGTCGAAGACCGCGAATGTGCTCTTCGCCGTGGAGGCTGCTCGCCGCTGGGCAGCCGATCACATCGCGGTGAACGCACTCAACCCCGGACGGATCTGGGGTACGGGCCTGTCGCGGTATGTGGACACACCGCCGGAATCCTTCGATCCGTCGGCCGCGACCGGGGTGTCGGTGAAGACCGTCGAGCAAGGCGCGGCGACATCGGTCCTGCTGGCGGCGTCGCCACTCGTCGACGGCGTCACCGGCCGGTACTTCGAGGACTGTCAGGAAGCGGAGTCGCATCAGGACGGCGTCCGGCGCGGTGTCGCGGCGTACGCCCTCGACATCGAAGACGCTCGTCGGCTCTGGGACCTGTCGGTCGGGATGACGGCGCGGCCCGTACGCAGTTAGCGCCATCCGCCGGATCGTTCTCAGCGCAACTCAGCGTCTCCACAAGGTGCGGTGGCGACGCTGGATTCGGGTCCTCCACTCGGGATGGCCCGAAAGATCAAGGAGGACAGCATGACAGAACACAGGAGAGTCGGCCGTGTTCGTCGCTTGGCCGTGGGCGTCGGAGCGGCGGCGATACTCGCGGTGGGCACCGGATTCGGGGTGGCTCATGCGATGACGAGCGCGCCACCGGCCGCGAGCCCGACGGTGGGATCGTCGGTGGACCGGCCTGAGCCCGGCGACGTACCCGACGTCGGCAACCACCCCGATGGATCGGGTCACGACGCCACAGTCGATCGCGGCGGACCCGCGGACCAGCACGAACTCGGGGATCGGCCCGATTCGTCCGGTCAACCGGATCCGGCGGAGCCCGGGGACACCCCGGACACAACCGGATAGGCAAGGCAAGGGTCTCGGCGGTGTCATGGCTTGGCACCGCCGAGGCCCAATGGCGTCGATCGGATGCGGTGAACCCGAGTAACGTGCCCTCGGGACGCTTCGGTCGGTCGATGGGAAATACCCGGACAAGGGTGGTGCAGGCGGCGTGCGTGTTCTCGTGGTCGACGATGATCAGAATTTCGCCGAGACGGTGCGGCGGATGATGGTGGCCGAGGGCTGGGTGGTCGACGTCGTGCACGACGGGGCCACCGGCTTCGAGAAGGCGAGCACCGAGCGATTCGATGTGGTGGTCCTCGACATCATGATGCCCGGGCGCAACGGGTACGAGGTGGTGCGGGATCTGCGGGCCGCCGGGGTGTGGACCCCGGTGCTGATGTTGACGGCCAAAGACGGTGACTACGACCAGGCCGACGCATTCGATTTCGGCGCGGACGATTACCTGACGAAGCCGTTCTCGGTCGTGGTGCTGATCGCGCGGATGCGTGCGCTGGCGCGTCGCGGAGCACCAGAACGGCCGGCCGTGCTGACCGCCGGATCATTGTCGCTGGACCCGGCCGGGCATACCGCCTGGCGTCACGGGCAGGAGTTGACGTTGACGCCTCGGGAATTCGCGATGCTGGCGTTCCTGATGCGCCACAAGGGTCAGGTGGTGACGAAGGCCGAGATCTTGGATTCGGTGTGGGACATCAACTATCGCGGGGACGAAAACGTTGTCGAGGTGTACGTCAGCTATCTGCGGCGACGGATCGACGCACCCTTCGGGTGCAAGGCGATCGAGACGGTTCGCGGTGTCGGCTACCGACTGGCCGCAGACGGCGGCGGTTGAAGTCTGACAACCGAATTCACTCCTCGTGCAGCGCAACAGGATCGTCGCGGGTGGCATCGGGCCAGGCGGCGACCGGCAGGGCGAAGCCGATGGCCGCGCCGCCTGCGGGTGAGTCGCCCACGATCACCTCACCGTGATGCGCCCGGATGATCTCGGTGACGATCGCCAGACCCAGGCCGGACCCGCCGTGACGTTCCCGGGCGGTGTCGAGGCGCACGAATCTTTCGGCGACTCTGGGTTTGTCGGCGTCGGGTATCCCGGGGCCGTCGTCGGCGACGGTGACCGATACCTGGGTTCCGGCGTCGTCGAGTGTCATCGAGAATCCCAGACGATCGCGGGCGTGGTGGGTGGCGTTGTCGGCGATGTTGCGGAGCGCACGCGCGAGCTTTTCGGGGTCGCCGCGGACGCGGACGGCGACGATGTGCGCGTCGATCGTGAACCGGCCCAACGATTCGAGTCGGGTGATCTCTGCGCTGACGATCTCGTCGAGGTCGACGTCGGTGACCTGCAGGGGCACACCGCTTTCGTCGGCGCGCGCGAGCAGTAGCAGATCCGACACCATCGACTGCAGGCGAAGCGCTTCCGGCATCATCACGGTATTGACGGTGTCGGGGTCGATGGGCTGGCCGGTGGCACGCGCGAGGTCGAGCAGACCGACCAGGGTGGCCAGTGGACTGTTGAGTTCGTGCGACGCGTCGTTGACGAACTGCACCTGTCGAGCCCTGGCCGTGTCGAGGCGATCGAGCATCGCGTTCATCGTGCTGGCGAGCGTGGCGATCTCGTCGCCGGTGGCAGGTTCGGGGACACGGTGATTCACGCCCTCACCGGAGATCTCCTCGACCTGGCGGCGGATATCCTCCACCGGCGCGAGCGCGCGGCCGACAAAGTAGTAGGTCAGTATCGCGATACCGATCACGATGATCGGGAACACGATGCAACACATGAGTCCGACGACGAGCACCAGCCAGTCGATCGGTCGTTCCAGCGCACCGACCTCGATCGTCACCGGACCGTCGGGTGTGTGCACTCCGAGGACGGTGCCCCGATATTCCGGTCCGTTCGGCGTGGTGGTCGCGCCGTCGACGATGGCCGATTCGCCGACGGGAACGGCCGGGGCCAGCCGCGCGGTGGGGGTCGGGCTGCTGCTCAACTGAACTCGGCCGGCCGCGTCGACGATCTGCACAAGGTTGATGTCGCGGGTGGGCGCGAGCAGTGACCTGTCGACGCCGCGGACGCCTTCGGTGGAGAGCACATCGGCGATCTGATGGGCGCGTGAGGTTGTCGCGCCGTCGGCCGAACGCAGCAAGATCTGGTGGATGGCGACGACGAGGATCACCGCGGCGATACCGAGCGCGAGCGTGACCAAGGCGGTGGCGAGCAAGGTCAGCCTGGCCCGGACAGGTCGTAGTCGACGACTCAACCAGTGGGGCACGCGAAGCATTCGGGCGTGCATCCTTTGACAGTAGCCATCGGCGCCCCTGCGCGATCCATCGTCCAACTCAGCGTTCCCTAAGGAACGCCGGGTGAGGATGCAGGCGTGCAATCGGGAACCAGTCAGCGCCTGTGCGCCGGAATCCTCCTATTGGCGGTGTGCCTGGCGGGAGTCGGCTTGGCGTATCGCGGTGGACCCATCGGGATCGATCAGCCGGTGATGACATGGATGGCCGGGCATCAGCGCAATTCCCTTGTCCCACTGGTATCTGCGCTGTCCGATGTGTTCAGCCCGATCGCGGTCGTCGGGTGGACGGTCCTCATCGCGGTGGCATTGTTCATCCGCGACCGGGCGGTGGGTCGGCCATTGGCGATCATCGGAGCCGTCGCCACGGCCGGTGTCGTCACCGAGATCGTGAAACTCGTTGTCGCACGGCCGCGTCCGCCGATGGCCTATCACGCGGGCGTCAGCGAGATGACGTATTCCTATCCGTCCGCGCATGTCACCGGAACCACCGCGCTGACGGTCACCGCGGCGCTGATCGTCTCCGCCGGGGCGCACCGCTACGTCCGGGCCGTGGCCCTCGGTCTGGCAACGGCGATCAGCGTTCTGGCTGCGGCGACACGGCTGTACCTCGGTGTGCATTGGTGCTCCGACGTTGTTGCGGCATTCGCGGTCGGCGTGGCATCGGCCCTGGTGGTCCCCGCCGCCGCGGATGCGCTCATGAACGACCTCCGCCGCCGCCGACCTGCCGGGCTGCCCCAATGGTTCACCTCACCCTCAACATCCTCGACGTCCTCGACGAAAGACGGCGTCAAACATGTTCACTAGCACCACGGGCGCGGGCCTGGGTACGCGGGCGCTGAGTAAGGTCCCCGAGGTCACGATCTACTTCTGGGTGATCAAGATCCTCGCGACCACGGTGGGCGAGACCGCCGCCGACTATCTCAACATGACCTTGGGTCTCGGACTGCGGTCGACCACCGTCGTCGCCGTCGTCCTGCTCGTGATCACCCTGGCGGCGCAATTCATGGTCAGCCGCTACATTCCGGCGCTGTACTGGTGGACTGTGCTGTTGATCAGCGTCACCGGGACCCTGATCACCGACAACCTGACCGACGCGCTCGGGGTGCCGTTGGCGGTGACGACCATCGTGTTCGCGATCGCGTTGGTGGTGGTCTTCACGGTGTGGTACCTCAGCGAAGGCACCTTGTCGATTCATTCGATCCGTACCCGCCGCCGCGAGGCGTTCTACTGGTTGGCGATCCTGGTGACGTTCGCTCTCGGCACCGCAGCCGGTGATCTGATCTCCGAGAAGCTGGCGCTGGGATACCTCACCTCGTTGATCATCTTCGCGACCGTGATCGCCGTGATCGCCGTCGGGCACTATTGCCTCGCTCTGAACGCAGTGGTCGCGTTCTGGGCGGCCTACATCGTGACCCGTCCGCTCGGCGCGTCGTTGGGAGACCTGCTGACCCAGCCGCGATCCGACGGTGGGCTCGGGGTGGGGACGACACTGACCAATGTGGTTTTCCTGGTGATCATCATCGCTCTCGTCGGCTACCTCAGTGCGACGAAGGTCGACCGCATCGAGCAACGCACACCGCCAGCGGTCCGCAACGCGGATGACGACGCGCGCAACCGTGCCCGGAGTCGACTCAGCGTCCGTTAAGCACTCCCGGAGCACGGTGACCAGATGAGTAGTCGCAGATACCGATGGGTCGTGGCCGGGGTGGCCTTCGTGCTGGTGGCAGCGTTTGGGGTGTACCTCGGGACCACGCACGGCGCCCCCACCGCGCTGGACCGGTCGGTGATGGACACCGTCACCGGTCTCCGGAGGCCGACGCTCACATCGGTGATCAAGGACGTGACGGTCATCTTCAGTCCGCTCGCCGTCGCGATCTGGACCGCGCTGCTCGCGGCCCTCCTGCTCTGGCGCGACAGGTCGCTGGTCAGAGCCCTGCCGGTGCTGGTGACGGTGGCCGCGGCGGGAGTCGTCGGCGAGATCGTCAAACTCGCCGTGAGCCGGCCGCGTCCACCGGCGATCGATCAGCTCGGCGCGGCGGAGACCACGTATTCGTATCCGTCCGGCCATGTGATCGGTACGACGGCCCTGGTGGTTGTGGCGGTATCGGTGTGCGCCGCATCGGTGGGTGCGCGGGTTGCTGCGGGCTGTCTGGCCGCGGCGACGGTGGTGGTGTGCGCGGCGACGCGGCTCTACCTCGGCGCGCACTGGGTGACCGATGTGCTCGCCGCGATCTGCGTCGGCGTCGGGGTGGCACTGGTCGTCCCGGTTGTTCTCGCCGCCGTAATCGGTCGATTGGCGCCGCATCTACCGGCGTGGGTCGGTGTGCCGGCCGCGAATGCCGGGAGCAAGGCATGACCGCTCGGCACGTCGCGATCACCGTGGGCGGTGTACTCGTCGCGGTGGGGCTCCTGCTGCTGGGCTACCTGCTCACCCCGCACCACATGGACGGTGACTGGTTACCCGACACCGCCGGATGGGTTGCCACACAACGGCATTTCGGGCATCACTGACAAACGTCATCGTGCCGGCACTCAGACCATGTCGTGCGCGACCAGCTCGACGGTCACGGCGACGGCGATCGCGCTGACCGCCAGCAAGGCGATCAGCACGAACAGTTGCATCACCGCGGCGGTGGTCGTCGACGCGCCGCCGAGCACCATTCCGACGAAGGCCCCGGGTATGGTCACGAGCC
The DNA here is from genome assembly GCF_049844915.1 of Gordonia sp. DT30. NCBI lineage: Bacteria > Bacillati > Actinomycetota > Actinomycetes > Mycobacteriales > Gordoniaceae > Gordonia > Gordonia sp. DT30. The sequence goes on from NZ_JBNCLY010000019.1 coordinate 77,839, forward strand.
CGACCGAGCGGGTTTGGTCGAGTCCTGGAATGAGGGCGGTCGACGCGGCGGTGCGGATGATCTCGAGACGGGCGTCCCGTTCACTGAAGCCGAGTGAGCGGGCCGCATCCACCTCTCCATGGCGCGTGCGCAACTCGTCGTCGGCGCGTCGCCCGGCGAGCGAGGTCGTGTTCATCGCACCACCGAACATGATCCCGGCCGTCGGGATGATCGCGATCCCGGAGGCCGGGATGACGCCGATGGCCACCAGGACGCCGACCACGACGATCGTGGGCACCGCAACCGGGACGAGACACGTCGCAGCAAGACGAATGCTTTTGCGCCCGTGGGCGATCCGTCCGGCCGAGGTCCACGCCGCGGCGAGCGCCATGACCACCACGAACAGTGCCGATGCCCACAGCCGGGTGATGACGACCGCGAGAATGGCTGCGAGCGCAGCCAATTGGATCACCGCACGTACGACCGCGACGCCGGTGTCGGCGCCCAGGCCGGAACCCGACCACCGGTTGATCGCCACGGCCACGACGACCAGTACCACCAAGACCACGACGAGCGCCGGGCCGACGTGGATCAGCACACTGTTCGGGTGGGTAGTCATGATCGGGTGGGGGTCTCCACGTCTGCACTCCTGTTCGGTGGTTCATGGTCGCTGAACTCCGGATTGGAGCGTAGTTCATGGTGGTGACACGCTGAACATATGCAAAACCCGCCATGTGGGGGTAAGACAGACAGAGAGGGGGCCTTGAGGACTGCAACCGCGAACTGCGACCACATGAAGGGCGATGTCAGATGAAGGCACTGCAGATAGTCAAGCCGCAAACCGAACCGGAACTGCGCGAGGTGGACAAGCCGACGCCGGGCCCCGGCCAGGTGTTGCTCAAGGTGACCGCCGCCGGTGCCTGCCATTCCGACGACTTCGTCCTGAATCTGCCTCCGGACAAGTTCGAGTTCCCGCTGCCGATGACCCTCGGCCATGAGGGCGTCGGCGTGGTAGCCGAACTGGGACAAGGTGTTTCGTCGATCGACGAGGGTGCCGCAGTCGCCGTCTACGGCCCGTGGGGCTGTGGTGTGTGCCACTTCTGTGCGCAGGGCCTCGAGAACTATTGCTCCCGCAAGGAGGATCTGGGCATCTATCCGCCCGGGCTCGGGAACAACGGCGCGATGGCCGAGTACGTGATCGTCGACGATCCGCGTCACCTCGTACCGATCGGTGATCTCGACCCGGTGACGACCGTGCCACTGACCGATGCCGGCCTCACCCCGTATCACGCGATCAAGGCGTCGTTGCCCAAACTGCTCGGCGGCAGCACCGCCGTCGTCATCGGTTCCGGCGGCCTGGGCCACGTCGCCATTCAGCTGCTGCGCCATCTCACACCAGCCCACGTCATCGCCCTCGACGTCACCGAGGACAAGCTGAAGTTCGCCAAGGAAGTCGGCGCCCAGGACGCCGTACTCAGCGACAAGGATGCGGTCGAGAACGTACGGAAGATCGTCGGAAAAGACGGTGCGACAGCTGTTTTCGACTTTGTCGGCTATCAGCCGACCATCGACACGGCGATGGGTATCGTCAGCACCGAGGGCGATGTGTCGATCGTCGGCCTCGGCGACGGCCAGGCCGCGGCCAAGGTCGGCCAGTGGGCCCAGCCCTACGAGGTGGCGGTACGCGCACCCTACTGGGGATCTCGCTCGGAATTCATCGAGGTTCTCGATCTGGCGCGCGACGGTGTCCTCGACGTCGCGGTCGAGAAGTTCACCCTCGACAAGGCCGTCGACGCCTATCGGAAGTTGGCCGCCAACGATCTGCGCGGCCGCGCGGTGGTGGTTCCGGAGTAGGACCGCGCACCACGGGCCCGAGGCCGACGGCTGCCGTCACGTACGGTGTGGGACATGCGTCGTTCCCTCATCCGTTCTCTGTGCGCCGCTGTCCTGGCCTCGGCGGCCGTGGTGTCGCTCGGTTCCACGCAAGCCCATGCCGCGCCGGGTGATGACGCGGTCATCGCCGCGACTCTCCCCGCCCGGCTGGCCGCGGCCGACGCCTACGCGGCGAGTCGCCCCGGCGGCACGGGCGTGGTGGTGCTCGATCGCACGACGGGCACCGTGTATGCCGACGGCCGGGCCGACACCCCGGTGTGGACGGCCTCGACCATCAAACTGGCGATGGCAACCGACCTGCTGAACCGGCAACGATCGGGTGCCATCACCCTGTCGGCCGCCGACCGCGCCGACATCCACGCCATGCTGCACAGCTCCGACGACGCCGCGGCCGACCGCCTGTGGTTCGCGTATTCCGGCACCGATCACCAGGCGTTCAACCGCGACTTCCGCGCATTCGGGATGACCGCGCTGCAGCCCCAGCGCGGTTTCAGCTCCTACTACCCATACTGGGGATTCCAGAAGGACACGCCGCGTGACATGGCCCGGCTCGTCGACTACGTGTTGACGCGAACCGCGCCCGACGATCGCCGCTACCTGGTCGGCGAGATGCGTGGGGTCGCCGCCGATCAACAATGGGGAATCCTGTCCGCACCGGCAAACCGGCTGCCGGGCAACAAGAACGGCTGGTCCGACGAGCGCGGCGGCTCGGTGATGAACTCCGTCGGATTCGCCGGTGAGGGTCAGCGCTTCGTCGTCGCGATCATGAATGACCTGGCCGGCCAAGGCGGTCAGGCGCAGGGCAAGGCGACTGTGTCCCAGGTGGCGCGTGATCTGCTCGGCTGACCGAATCCCCGGCGCGAGTTGCAGTTTCGATGATCATTGCGGCCGGACCCTGGAATAGCAACTTCGCCTGCCGCAACCTTGATATGAATTATGCTGGCGCCGGCCAGTCCGAAGTAGCTGCGCGTAACGCGTATCAGGCGATGGCGTGCCGCCCGGCTCTGCTGCCGCGGTAGGCGAGATCGCGGACGGTGCTCAGCCACTCCGGGAGGAAGTCGATACCCGGCGCGAGATTGCGGATCGGATCGAAATCCACATCGTCACCGACGAGGACGGTATCGAGGCGCAGATCGAGGACGGGTGTGAAACCGCCGGCACCGGTGGCGGTTTCGATGGTCACCGCAACCGGTTGCCCTTCGGTGATCGAGGAGTGCAACGCCTCCAGCGACACCTCGGCGGTGGTCGTCGGCTCGACGAAGCGGCCACGAATCCAGAACGGGGTGCCGTTCTGTCGATACGGCGTCAGGCTCGACACCATCGTCCCGCGCCAGTGAATGCTCGGCAACGGCAACGGGATACGTCCGCCCAGCGGTGCCGGACCCGAGAGCAACACGTCCCAGTACCGCACGTCGCCGGCGTCACTCGGTACTCGCAGGCGCACCGCGAGCCCGACGATGTCGGGGACCCTGCCCGGTAATCCGATGCCCTTGGAGATCCGCGCGGTGACCGGGCCGTCGCCGAACGGCAGCGACGACTGTCCGGCACGTGTGGCGATGCCGGCGCAGAAGAACCCGTCCGGGTGAAAGGCCCGGGCGTGTCGGACTTCGGCGAGCAGCCGGAACGGCGTGGTGATCAGCGAAGCAGGATGCACCCTGCTGGGTTGCCCACGACGAAGCGGTCCGAAACGGGGCACCGAGGGGTCTAGGGTGAGAGAGCTTGCAGCAGCGTCGAGCAGTCTTCATCCGCGTTCTTCGAAAGGCTTCTCATGATCATCCTCGGCGCCATCTGCCTGATCCTCGGGCTCATCTTCGGCATCCCGATCCTCTGGTCCATAGGCATCATCCTCGTCGTGATCGGTCTGATCCTCGCTCTCCTCGGGGCCACCGGCCGTGCGGTCGGTGGGCGCGCGCACTACTTCTGAGTGCGCCCGCGCCTACCTCACGCGGGCGGCCGGTTCAGGCCGCAGATTCGGCGAGAAACGGGCGGAGCAGGTCCAACAGGTCCGACGGTGCGTCCAGCGGCACGATGTGACCGCTATGGGGTAGGACGTGGCTGGTCAGATGGTCGGTGACCGGGCGAAGCTGCCGAGCGGTCGCGTCCCCGACCACCTGCCCACCGATCGTCAGCGTCGGAACCGTCAGTCGTCTACGCGTCGTGGCGTCGGTGATCTGCTCGGCACTGCGCGGCATCGCCCGGTAGTACTCGAACGCGCAGCGCAGAGCATCCGGTTCGCGGTAGGCGGCGACGAACGCATCCCGCACCGGCGGCGCGACCACGGTCCCGTCGGCGGTGCCGGAACGAAGAAAGAAGTCGACATAGGCTGCCTCGTTACCGGCGAGCACCGTCTCGGCCAGGCCGGGTACGGCATGAAAACCGAACCACCACGGAGGTCCGGCGCGGAAGAAGTCCTCCGCGCCCGGAAGACGGCCGATCGTCGTCTCGATGAGAACCAGCCGACTGACGCGGTCGGGATGCTCGAGGCCGAGGAGGAATGCAGGCGGGCCGCCGGCATCGAGTCCCACGACGGCCGCCGACTCCACCCCGAGGGCATCGAGGAGACCGAGCATGTCCGCGGCGAGATTGCGGGCGTCATATCCATCGGTCGCCCGGTCACTGTTGCCCAGCCCGCGCAGGTCCGGCGCGATGATCCGATACTCGCTCGCACACTCGCCCATGATCGCGCTCCACACCCGCCAGGTGTGCGGAAACCCGTGCAGCAGAAGAAGAGCCGGCCCATCGCCGCCGAGCGCGACGTTGAGTCGGCTGCCGTTGGTCTCGACGGTCGTCTCGGTGATCGCCCGTGGCGGCATGGCTGCCTTTCGTGGTTACCATTGGATACCACATCACGATAGGAGACCACCGATGACCGCGGAAGACGGCACTTTTGCATCACCTGGTCACCTCGCCGAAACCACCCCGGGTGAGGACCGTCGGGGCGATCTCTTCGACCCCGCATGCCCGACCCGGCAACTGCTGGACCGCATCGGCGGCAAGTGGATCTCGATGGCGATCAAGGTCCTCGGCGACGAGTATCCCGGTGAGATCCGCTTTGCCGAACTCAAGCGCCGGATGCCGGGCATCTCGCAGAAGATGCTCGCCCAGACGTTGCGTCACCTCGAGCGGGACTCACTCGTGGCACGGCGTATCGAGGCCACGGCACCACCTCGGGTGCACTACCGCCTGACCGCGCTGGGTATGTCACTCACCGAGCCGATAACAGCCCTGCGCGAGTGGGCCGAAACCCACATGGCGCGCATCGATGCGGCGCGGATGGACTGGGACCGCGCCGAGGACCGTCAAAGTCAAAGAGCCTGATACTCAGACACGTTCGAGGACGACGACGGGGATCACCCGCGTCGTCTTGGTCTGGTATTCGTCGTAGGCGGGCCACACCGCGGTCATCTTCGCCCACATGGCGGGCTTCTCCTCGTCGGTGGCCACCCGTGCGCGGACCGCGAAGCGTTCGTCCTTGATCTGTACCTCGGCGTTCGCGTCGCCCTGCAGGTTGAGAAACCAGGCCGGCGGCGCGTCCGTGCCGCCCTTCGAGGCGACCACCAGGTAGGCGTTGTCACCCCACGGCTGGAAGATCAGTGCATGCCTGCGCTCCTCGCCCGACTTGTTGCCCTTGGTGAACAGGATGAGGATCTCGGTGCCGTTCCAGTGATAACCCTGCTCACCCCCGGTCTTCAGGTAGAGGTCGACGTGCGGGTTTCCGTGTAGTTCATCGACAGAGCTCATCTCTCCACCATGCCACCGATCGCGGTGGATGGCAGGCGGGTGCCGGAGTGGGGGACACTGGACTGCACGCGCGCGCCGATTGCATGTTCACGACCGTCGAACGAATGGAGGTGAGGCCGATGCTGGAACTCGAACCGGGATTGGCCGCATCGCTGCGCAAGATCGAACGACGCGTCCTCGCCGATGTGCCGCTGCGGACCGGCTCGCGGCGCGCGATCTGGGTGACGATCGTGGTGCTCGCCGTGGCGAGCGTGACCGCGTGGGCGACCAGCGACGCCGACGGCGTCCGCACCGTGCTCGGTGAGGTCGCGGTCGGGCTCGGGGTGGCCGGCGCGGTCATGTCGACGGTCGCGGTGACCCTGCGTCGCTTCGGCTGGTGCGTGCTCGCCGGTGCGATCAGCGGAATCGCGGTCCCGCTGACGGTGCTCGGCTACTGGTCGACCCAGACCGGGCTCCGGGTCACATCGATCGGGTTTCTCGTCGCCGCGCTGTGTCACGCCGTGCTGGTGGGTAACTGGGTGCAATGCGGGCGGCCGCCGGAAGGCGTGCATCGGTAGTCGGCGGGTTCGGCGCCCGTCAGGACTCGTCGGTCGACGTCGGATCCCCGATGCCGTCGCGGCCGAGGGCCTCGGCCTCGTAGTCGGCGCGGACGGTCGAATCCCGCACGGCGTCAACCTGGTTGGGAACCATCCGGCGCATCAGCACGTCACGCACTCGTTGCGGCAGTAAGCCGACGGCCCGGACCGCGGGGCCCACATACGACGGCAAGGTCACCTCGAAGCGCGGCTTCTCGATGGCCGTCACGACCGCCGCGGCCACATCGGCCGGATAGAGCATGGCCGCCGAGCCGGTCGCCGTGCCGACCGCGAGTTCGGTGTCGACCACCGTCGGCATGATCGCGGTGATCCTCACCCCGCTGTCGCGCAGTTCCTCGCGGACCGCGGTCAGGTAGCCCAGCACGCCGTGCTTGGTGGCGGCGTAGGTGGCCTCGCCGGGCGGGGCGAGCCGGGACGCGGCCGAGGCGATGGTGATGATGTGGCCCCGGCCGCGCCGGCGCATCGGCGGCGCGGCGAGCCGGACACCGCGGATGACGCCGTGCAGGTTGACCGCGAGCATACGGTCGGTGGCGTCGTCGGGCTCGGTGTCGAACGGCCCGACCCACATCACGCCGGCATTGTTCACCAGCACGTCGATCGGCCCGACGGACGACTTGACGGCGGCGAGGAAGCCGCTGAACGAGGCGGTGTCGGTGACGTCGAGTGCAAAAGCGGCGACATTGCCGCCGATGTCGGCGGCGGTGTGCTCGGCGCCGGGCAGATCGCGGTCGCCGATGGCCACCCGTGCACCGGCGCCCCGCATACCACGGTAGGAGTGCGTACCTAGCCTCGGCCTTTCACGCTAATTGCGTGTCGTGAATGGAGAATGGTGCCCTGACCTGGGATGATTTGACTTGCGAAGGTCCAAATCTGCCGAGATCGAAAGGCACCATTCTGGTGAGTAAGTCTACGTCGTCGTACCCGTCGTTGTCGGTAGATGGCTCGGGAATCGGGCTGGTGTCGCATGCGGGGGCGGCGGTGTTGTTGCGGGCAGCGGAAAAGACCGGTCTGACCAGCGGGTTGTCGGCGGCGTTGGCGCCGTGGCGTAAACCGTTGGCCACGCATGATCCGGGCAAGATCCTGCTCGATCTTGCGGTCGCGGTCGCCTTGGGTGGCGACTGTCTGGCCGACATCAACCAGGTGCGTGCGCATCCGGGCGTGTTCGGGCCGGTCGCCTCGGACCCGACAGTCTCCCGTCTGATCACCTTGGTGGCCCGGGATGCGCCGAGGGTGTTGACCGCGATCAACACCGCTCGCGGCGCGGCCCGCCGCCAGGCGTGGCAGGCGGCAGGCCCGGCCGCCCCTGACCACAACACTGATGCCGGTCATCCGGTGATCGTCGATCTTGATGCCACCCTGGTCACCGCGCACTCGGACAAACAACACGCCGCACCAACCTATAAGCGCGGGTTTGGGTTTCACCCGTTGTGTGCGTTCGTCGATCACGGACCGGCCGGTACCGGCGAGCCTCTGGCGATGCTGTTGCGGGCCGGTAATGCCGGGGCGAACACCGCCGCCGACCACATCACCGTCGTCGATCAGGCGTTGACGCAGTTGCCGCACGTGTCGTCGTATCGTGTCGGCAAGCGTGTGTTGATCCGGGCCGATTCCGCCGGCGGCACCCACGAGTTCCTCGACCACCTCACCACACGGCGGCTGGCGTATTCGGTCGGCTTCGGCCTCACCGACACCAGCGCCGCCACCATCGATGACCTGCCGGCCGAGGCCTGGAGCCCGGCCTACGACTGCGACGGCGGTGTGCGTGAGGGGGCGTGGGTTGCCGAGTTGACCGGGGTGCTTGACCTGTCGGGCTGGCCGCCCGGGATGCGGGTGATCGTGCGTAAAGAACGACCCCACCCCGGTGCGCAGCTACGCTTCACCGACCGAGACGGGTTGCGGCTGACCGCTTTCGCCACCAACACTCGCCGCGGGCAGCTCCC
>NZ_JBNCLY010000020.1:0-85435 GCF_049844915.1 Gordonia sp. DT30
CCACGATCGACCCACACCGCCGACCACAACCCGCCTACCACCGACGCACCCTACGCCTCGACAACGTCGCCGCCTGAACACACTGCCCCACAACACTTTCCCGACCCGCACCCGGCCCACCGGGACCGCATCCGTACCTTGACAACTCCACAGAGAACCCGCCTCGGCTTATTCACTCGCCGTGCAGCTCGTCCAGCCAGGCCTGCGACGACGCGTCCGACGGTGACCGCCAGTCACCGCGTGGCGAAAGCGAACCGCCCGAACCGATCTTGGGTCCGTTGGGCATCGCGGAGCGCTTGAACTGATTGGCCATGAACCGTTGACAGAACACCGTCAGCCACTTCTCGATGGTCGCGTCGTCGTAGACGTTGCGGTCGCGGAGCGGCTCGGTGTCCCACGGCGCGCGGTCGACGGCACCCCACGCCTGCCGGGCGAGGAAGTTGATCTTGCTGGGGCGATAGCCGAAGCGGGTGAGGTGATAGAGGAAGAAGTCGTGCAATTCGTAGGGCCCGACCGCATCCTCGGTGGACTGAATCGCGCCGTCGGCACCCGGCGGCACCAATTCGGGCGAGATGACGTCACCGAGGATCTCGGCGAGCACCTTGCTGGTCGTATCCGAGAACTCGCCGGAGTCGATCATCCACCGGATCACGTGGCGCACCAGCGTTTTCGGGACAGATGCGTTGACATTGTAGTGCGACATCTGATCACCGACACCGTAGGTACACCAGCCGAGCGCCAGCTCGGAGAGGTCGCCGGTGCCGAGCACGATCCCGCCGTTATGGTTGGCCAGCCGGAACAGATGTGACGTCCGTTCACCGGCCTGCACATTCTCGAAGGTGACGTCGAAGACCTTCTCGCCGTGGGCATACGGGTGGTCGAGGTCGGCCAGCATCTGCTCGCATGACGGCCGGATGTCGATCTCCGCGCCGCTGACACCCAGGGAATCCATCAGCGCGTGTGCGCGCTGCAGGGTGGCATCGCCGGTCGCGAAGCCGGGCATCGTGTAAGCCAGGATGTTGGTGCGCGGCAGACCGAGTCGATCGAAGGTGTCGACGGCAACCAACAGCGCCAGCGTGGAGTCGAGGCCACCGGATACCCCGATGACGATCTTGTCCAGCCCGATCGCACGCAATCTGGCCGCCAGGCCCTGTACCTGGATGTTGCCGACTTCGCGGCAGCGTTCGGCGAGATCGCCGGTGCCGCTGGGCACGAATGGGAATCGTGGGATGCCGCGGCGCAGGACGTCGGCACTGCCGGTCGCATCGGCGGCGTCGGCCCGGGCACCGGCGCCCGGAAGCGCGCCGAATGAGAAGGGGATGCGCCGCAGTCGTTTCAGATCATCGGCATGATCACCCACCTGGTCGCGCATGCTCGTCATGCGCATCCGCTCCTGACGCAGGCGATCGAGATCGATATCGGCACTGATGGATTGGCCGCCGAACTCGAATCGGCGGCTGCGGGCCAGCAGCGAGCCGTTCTCGGCGATGAGTGCGTCACCGTCCCACGCGAGGTCGGTGGTCGATTCGCCGAAGCCGGCCGCCACGTACAGGTGCGCGGCAACGCAGCGCGCGGAATGACTGGTGCCCAAGAGGGTTCGGTAGGACTCCTTGCCCACCGTCACCGGGCTGCCGGACAGATTCGCGAGGACGGTGGCACCGCCCAGCGATGCCCATACACTCGGCGGGATCGGCACCCATCCGTCCTCACACACCTCCACGTGTAGCGCGAAGCCCGGGAGGTCGGTGGCCTCGAAGATCAGGTCCGCCCCGAAGGGCACTTCGGTGCCGAGCACCGTCGCCGACTCGCGCGGGGCGTCGCGGGCGGCGGCGTAGTAACGCTTGTCGTAGAACTCCCGGTAATTGGGCAGATACGACTTCGGGACCACGCCGAGCAACCGGCCGTCGCGGAGGACCGCGGCGCAGTTGTAGAGCCCGTCGCCGACCACGAGTGGGAGCCCCACCGCGACTAGCGGCGCCAGACCCGCACTGGCCGCGATGACCTCGGCGAGCGCGCGCAGAGAGCCCGACAGCACCGCGTCCTGCTGGACGAGGTCGTCGACGCTGTAACCGCACAGACCCATTTCGGGGAAGACGACCAATGAGGAGCCGTCGGCGGCGGCCTGCCGCATCAGGTCGATCGTCGTCTCGGCGTTGGCTTTCGGGTCGGCGACACGAACTACCGGGACAGCTCCGGTGACCCGCGCGAACCCATGGTCATAGACAGACACGTCCCTCAGCCTAGTGCGGGCGCCGCCGCGGAACCGCGAATTCAGTCGTCACACGCCTCGAGCAACTCCTTGAGCTGGTGATCGAAGGCCATCGCGATCACTTCCACATCCGGCACCTCGTCGGGGCACGTCAAGATGCCGACGTTGAGATGCCCATTGACGGAGAAGACGGTGATGTTGAGTCCCAACCCGTGGAAGATCGGGCCGAGCGGGTAGATGGCGTTGACCCGCGCCCCGCAGAAGTACATCGGAAAGTCGGGGCCGGCGACGTTGGACACCGTGACGTTGTAGACGGGCGGGTGATTCAACGAAAGTTTGCGATCGCCGTAGAACTTCATCAGCGTCGACAACGCAGCGCCCGGCGCGAACTGCGCCCACGCCCGCAGAATGTTGGCGTCGATGCCCGCGTGATGCTCCTTGGCGCGGCGCGCCAACTCGCCCGCCCGCTCGAGACGCTCGACCGGATCGGCGATATCGGAGGGCAGTTCGGTGAACATTCCGGTCACCTTGTTGGTGCCGTTGACCATCAGGTCGGTTTCGTCGGCACCATGCACCGACACCGGGACCAGCGCCACCAGCGGGCTGCCCGGCAGGTCGCCGTGGTCGGCGAGGTATTCACGTAGCGCACCGCCCACCATCGCGAGCACAACGTCGTTCAACTTCACCCCGAAGCGATTCTTCACCCGCTTGACGTCATCGAGCGACAGTTGAGTCGTCGCGATGCTGCGGTGCGGGGAGATCGGGCCGTTGAACACGGTGCGGGGAGCGGCGAACGGGACGGGCATCGCGGTGTGGGAGCGGGAACGGCGGAACCATTCGACGGGCACGCTTGCCGTCTGCGGCAGGAGCTTGGCCATCGCGACAGGCCGCTGCACAAAGTAGTTGAGTGCGCCGGAGAGCACCATGCCCGTGCGGTTGGCCCCGCCCGCGTTCTCTTCGAGCTTCTCCGGTTCGGGGTCGGGCTCCTCGGGAGTCAGGCTGCAGAGCCGGCCGAGGACCTCGGCCGTGGTGACTCCGTCGACACTGGCGTGATGCATCCGCAGGAATGCGCAGATCTTGCCGTCGGCGCTGCCCTCGATGATCCACAGCTCCCACAACGGCTTGCCGCGGTCGAGCGTCTGCCCCGCCAGATGCCCGCACAGCTCGTGCAGTTCACCGTCGCCGGCGGGGGACGGCAGTGCCACGCGGTGCACGTGCCGGTCGATGTCGAAGTGATCGTCCTCGACCCAGACCGGATGGTCGATGTTGAGTGCAGAGTTCTCGAGTTTGCGCCGCAGCACCGGCATCGCGGCAACTCGTCGGTTGATCTGCCCGCGCATCCGGGCAAAGCTGTAGCCACCGGGAATGGTGCTCGGGTCGAGTTCGAGGAGTCCGACGACGTGCATCAACTGCGAGCGTGTCTCCAGATACAGGAATGACGCGTCCAATCCACTCAACCGCTGCATTGCGGACCTCCAGTTGTTCTCGGCCGAAGCGCTTGCAGACTCCGGTGACGGCCCCTTGGCCACAACCATTCTGCTCCCCGGATTCTCCTTCTTCAGCAATTGCACGATTCGACCGATTCGACTGTCCACCGGCCGTAGGGTGGACAGGTGTCCAACTCGTCTCATGCCCAAGATCTCTCTGCCGCCCAGGGCCGGTTCAGTGCCCACGAGCTGACCGATGCCTTCGCGACATTCCAGCAGACCGTCGCCGAGGTCGGCGTCAGCCGGGATTGGGACCGGTACGCCGAGCTGTTCACCACCGATGCCGATTACATCGAGCATGCGTTGGGCACGATGCACGGGCGGGAGGAAATCCGATCATGGATCTGGCGGACGATGACCGCCTTCCCGGGAAGTCACATGACCGGCTTCCCCGCGCTGTGGCACGTCGTCGACGCCTCGACGGCCCGCGTGATCAGCGAAGTGGACAATCCCATGCGCGATCCCGGGGACGGCAGCCTGATCACGGCCACCAACATCACGATCCTCACCTACGCCGGCGACGGCTTGTGGTCGTGCGAGGAGGACGTCTACAACCCGCTCGAATTCGGCACCGCCGCCATGCGATGGTGTGAAAAGGCCGCCGACCTCGGTACGCTCGACGACAGCGCGGCGCAATGGATGCACCGGATCGGGCCGGCCTTCGCCGCGCGCCGGTGATCACGGGGGATGAACATCGCGATGGCTCGCCGGAGACAAGATCGCGACATCTGGTTACGATGCCGTAAGTAGCGGCTTTTGCTGGGTTTGGTATATGCCGTACCCTTTGGCAGCGACCCAAACCCCCGGTACCGACCGCTTGTACCAACACAGAGCGTGTGCGCACCGCGCCTCACACGTATGCGACCACCGTTCGGAGGAACCCACATGGCACGTGAACTGACTCAACTGGAGCTTCTGCAGGAACTCGCTCCGGTTGCCGAAGACAACGTGAACCGGCACCTCAACATCACCCGGGACTGGAACCCACACGACTACGTCCCGTGGGACGAGGGCCGCAACTACGCAGCGCTCGGCGGCACCGATTATGACCCCGAACAATCGCAGCTCGACGAGGTCGCCAAGGCCGCGATGATCACCAACCTGCTGACCGAGGACAATCTCCCCTCGTATCACCGCGTGATCGCCAACAACTTCACGATGGACTCCGCGTGGGGCCACTGGGTGGGCCGCTGGACCGCCGAGGAGAACCGGCACTCGATCGTCATGCGTGACTACTTGGTGGTCACCCGCGGCGTCGACCCGGCCGCCCTCGAGGCCGACCGCATGGTTCACATGACCAACGGCTACTCCCCGGAGTCCGCCGCCGGTGACCGCGTCGAAGAGCTGATGGAGAAGGGCCAGAACATGGGCCTTCTGCATTCCGTCGCCTACGTGACCTTTCAGGAACTGGCCACCCGGGTGAGCCACCGCAACACCGGCAAGGCCTGCAAGGACCCCCTCGCCGACAAGATGCTCCAGCGCATCGCCGCCGACGAGAACCTGCACATGATCTTCTACCGCAACATCTGCGCCGCGGGCATGGACATCGCCCCCGACCAGACCCTGCGCGCGGTCACCGACATCGTCACCAACTTCCAGATGCCCGGCGCCGGAATGCCCAACTTCCGCCGGCATGGCGTGCTGATGGCCAAGCACGGCATCTACGACCTGCGCCAGCACCTCGAAGAGGTCGTGCAGCCCGTACTGCGCAAGTGGAACGTCTTCGACCGCGACGACCTGGGCAGCGAGGGCGAACGAGCCCGCGAGGAGCTCAGCGCCTTCCTCGGGCAACTCGAGAAGGACACGATCCGATTCGAGGAGATGCGCGACCGCGCCCTCGCCCGTGAGGCCAAGAAGCGGGAGCAGCGGGCGTCCTGAGTACCGCACCGACTTCCACCGCACCGGCGTCCTCGACCATCGAGGACGCCGGTTCGGCGTCTGTCGCGAACCCGTCTGTCCCAACCCCGTCTGGCCCAACCCCATCTGGCGCGAACCCGTCTGTCGCGAACCCGTCTGGCCTGCGCATCGGCCCGTTCGAGTTGTCGAGCCCGGTCGTCCTCGCACCGATGGCCGGGGTGACCAACGTCGCCTTCCGGACGCTGTGCCGGGAACTCGAACTCGCCCGCACCGGTACCGTGTCCGGGCTCTACGTCTGCGAGATGGTGACTGCGCGCGCACTCGTCGAGCGGCACCCGGTGACGATGCACATGACCACCTTCGGCCCGGACGAGAATCCCCGGTCGATGCAGCTCTACACGGTCGATCCGCGCTACACCTACGAGGCCGCGAAGATGATCGTCGACGAGAACCTCGCCGACCACATCGATATGAACTTCGGCTGTCCTGTGCCCAAGGTCACCCGAAAGGGTGGCGGCTCGGCCATCCCCTACAAGCGGACCCTGTTCCGCAACATCGTCGCCGCCGCGGTCCGTGCCACCGAGGGAACCGACATCCCGGTCACCGTGAAGTTCCGCATCGGCATCGACGACGCACACCACACGCACCTCGACGCCGGCCGGATCGCCGCCGCAGAGGGCGCGAAAGCTGTTGCGCTCCATGCCCGTACCGCGTCACAGCGATACTCCGGGCAGGCCGACTGGGATGAGATCGCCCGACTCAAAGAGCACATCACCGACGTCCCGGTACTCGGCAACGGCGACATCTTCGAGCCCGCCGACGCCGTGGCCATGATGCGGCAGACCGGCTGCGACGGGGTGGTCATCGGCCGTGGCTGCCTCGGCCGGCCGTGGCTGTTCGCCGAGCTCGCCGCCGAGCTCAACGGGCTGGCCGCCCCCACCCCACCCACCCTGGGCGAGGTCGCAGCGATCATCGTGCGGCACGGCGAGCTGCTCGCCGACCATCACGGCGAGGACAAGGGCATGCGTGAGATCCGCAAGCACGTCGCGTGGTATCTGCGCGGCTTCCCGGCGGGTTCGGATCTGCGCCAACAACTTTCGCTGGTGACCACGCTCGGGCAGCTGCGCGAGCTGGTCGGCTCGCTGCCCGCCGACACCCCGTTTCCCGACGATGGTCACGGCCCGCGCGGGCGTCAGGGTTCGCCGGCCAAGGTGGCGCTGCCCGAGGGCTGGCTCGACGACCCCGACGAGGACGTCGTGCCGGCCGGCGCCGAGGTGATGCATTCGGGCGGCTAGGGCCACCACCAACCCGCCAGCAGGCCGGCGGGAATGCCGGGCGGCGAATAGTAAGTAAGATGTCGCAAGGCCTTGCCGAGCAAGGCCCCACAGTGGTGCGTGCCGCTTGCGTTGAGCCCCGACGACGCGGTCCACAAGAACTTCCGGGGCATGAGGAACTGTCAGTTGAGTCGTTGGACGCGGAACAAGGGCACACAGCCGGGTGACGGCGACGACGGCCCGGACCGAGGCGACCGCCGCCGCGCCGACGACAACCTCGGTTCGGGATCCGCCGGGCCGGAGTCCGGAGGCTCGGCCGACGCGAACCGTCTGCGCGAACCGCGCTCGGCCGACCGGTTCGTCCGGGGCCGCGACCGGCTCACCGTCCGCCAGCTGATGGAACAGATGAACGCGGCCGAGAGCCAATCGGCCGCCCCTGGCGCCGCCGACGACGACTCCCCCACCCAGGCGATTCCCACCAGCCGGCCCCGTCTGCGACGGCCACGTCCCGCGGCCGGACCGACTGCGGCGGCGCGTCCCCCGCAGGACGACGCGCCGACCGAGGCGATCGGCCCCATCCGTGGTGGGACCGGCCCGGACAACGGCACACCGGCCCCGCCCCCCGATCGGTACCAGCCCGCCGACGTGACCCAGAAGATCCCGCCGGTCACCGACCCCCCGACCGGCGTCGACCTCTCCGATCAGGCGACCGCACGCCGGGTCTCCGAGGAATCACGGGCCCAGGGCACACCGATCGTCCCCGGGCCCGTCGGGGAAGCCGAGCCGTCGGTAGCCGACGACACCCCCGTCGAGACCACCGAACCCGCCGAACCCACGACGAGCGCGGCTGCCGGCCCGCCGCTGCAGCGCACCCCCGACCTGACGGCGATGGCCCGGTCGCAGCCCCGCCGGGTTCCGCCGCGTGGCCGGCGACAGATCATGCGCCGCAATGTCACCGTCACCTGTCGCATCCTGGTCACCCTGGCGTGTGTGGTCGCGCTCGTCGGTACCGGCTTCGTCTGGGGCTATCTGAAATCGGTGAACGGCAACTGGCGCAACATCATGGCCGTCAACACCGACGACGCCAACATCCGCAACAAGAACGCCCAGTACGGCGACGAGAACTACCTGATCGTCGGCACCGACACCCGCAGCGGCAAGAACGGTGACGTCGGGGCGGGGACCACCGCCGACGCGGAGGGCGCCCGCTCGGACACCGTCATCCTCGTCAACATCCCGGCCGACCGCAGCCGGGTGGTCGCCGTCTCCTTCCCCCGGGACCTGCAGGTCGATCGACCGCAATGCCAACAATGGAACAACGACAAAGGCACCTACGGCGCCACCCTCGACGCCGAGAACCAGGTCAAGCTCAACAGCGTCTACGCCTTCGGCGGACCACAGTGCCTGGTGCGGGTGATCACGCAGATGAGCGGCCTGCGCATCAATCACTTCATCGGCATGGATTTCGCCGGGTTCGAGAAGGTCGTCAACGCCGTCGGCGGCGTCGAGGTGTGCTCGACCCAGCCCATCTACGATTACGAGCTCGGTCAGATCCTGCGTAAACCGGGTAAGCAGAAGCTGACCGGCGGGCGTGCCCTCAACTACGTGCGGGCACGCATGGTCTCCACCGAGGGCAACGGCGACTACGGCCGCATCAAGCGTCAGCAGCTGTTCATGTCGTCGCTGCTGCGCTCGAGTCTGTCGAGCAATGTGCTGACCAACCCGTCCAAACTGAACTCCATCGTCAACACCTTCATCCAGTACAGCTACGTCGACAACGTCAACACCGAGTCGCTGCTGAAACTTGCCGAATCGATGCAGGGCATCGAGGCCGGGCGGGTCTCGTTCATCACCGTGCCCACCACCGGAACCGCAACCGACGGCAGCAACAACGAGTTGCCCAACACCGACGCGATCGACGCGATCTTCAACGCGATCATCGACGACCGGCCCCTTCCGGGTGAGAAGGCCGACAAGTCGGGTTCCAGCTCGTCGAGTAGCCGGCCCGCGCCGACGCCCCCGCCCGCACCGTCGCGGGTGTCGGCCACGGCCCAGAATCCCGGTAACGTCGAGTTGCGCGTCCTCAACGGCACCGGCCGCAGCGGGGTCGCCAGCGAGGTGTCCGACCAGATGTACGCACAGGGCTTCAACGTGCAGGGCGTGGCCGACGCCTCGGAGAACCGTTCCGACACGGTGATCCGCTACGGCACCGGTTCCGAGGACTCGGCGGCCACCGTCGCAGAGATGTTCCCGGGCGCATCGATTCAGCTCGACCGGACGGTACGCTCCGGCGTCGAGGTCATCCTCGGGTCGGGTTTCGACGGCTCGGTGGGTACTGCGCCCGCGGTCGGCACCACGCTGTCGGCGGCGGCACTGCCACCGGCATCCAACACCTCGGATCTGCCCAATGACCTGGCGATCACCAACGCCGGTGACACCACCTGTTCGTGACCGGTCCGGCCACCGACAGCCCGCCGATCACCGTTCACGGGCTGTTCACCGGGTTGGGGAGAGACCCCGCGTGATCATGGCAGTAGCCTTGATACATGCGGACCGCCTACCAGGAACAACTGCATTCACTCAACGCCATCTTGGGTGAGATGTGCGATCTTGCGGGCTCGGCCATGGAACGCGCCACCCGCTCGCTGCTGCAGGCCGACCTCGCCATTGCCGAAGACGTCATCAGCGAGAACGCCCGGATGAACGAACTGACCACCCGCGCCGAGGAGCAGGCCTTCGGGCTGTTGGCCCTCCAGGCGCCGGTGGCCGGAGATCTGCGTGGCATCATCAGCGCGCTGCAGATCGTCGCCGACGCCGACCGGATGGGCGCCCTCGCGCTGCACGTCGCAAAGGTCGCGCGCCGCCGGCATCCCGCCAAGGCCCTGCCCGAAGAGGTTGCAGGCTACTTCGCGGAAATGGGCCGGCTGGCCGTACATCTCGCGCGCAACGCCCGCGAGGCGCTCGACACCCAGGATCCGCAGGCAGCCATCCGTCTCGAAGAGGACGACGACGCGATGGACGATCTGCACCGGCATCTTTTCACGGTGCTGATGGACCGCGAATGGAAGCACGGGGTGGCCGCCGCGGTCGACATCACGCTCTTGGGGCGCTACTACGAGCGCTTCGCCGACCACGCCGTGATGATCGGACGCCGCGTGGTGTTCCAGGCGACCGGGAAGACCCTCGAGCAGCTCGAGGTCTGAGCCCCCGCCCCCGCACATCGATGTGGCGAGCGCCGATGTGCGGGGGCATCGATGTGCACCGGCGGGCGCCGAGGGGCTAGGGTAGCTCGCCATGGGCCTGCACTACCCCGAGCCGGACTTCAACGCCGTCGCCGATGAGGACGACGATCCGCACGCCGGCCGTGGCCGCCAGTTCATCGCCTACGGTGGTGTGATCCTGTCGCTGCTGGCCCTGCTGGTGATTCTCTACGTCACCATGTGAGCCGGGGTCTGTGAACCGGCCCGCGCTCAGCCGAAACGGCCCGAGATGTAGTCCTCGGTCTCGCGCTTGGTCGGGTTGGAGAAGATCGTTTCGGTGTCGTTGAGCTCAACGAGCTGACCGGGCTGTCCGACGCCTTCGAGATTGAAGAATGCCGTCTGGTCGCTCACGCGTGCAGCCTGCTGCATGTTGTGGGTGACGATGACGATCGTGAACTCGTTCTTGAGCTCGCCCATCAGATCCTCGATGGCCAGGGTCGAGATCGGATCGAGCGCCGAACACGGCTCATCCATCAGCAAGACATCCGGCGACACGGCGATCGCCCGCGCGATGCACAGTCGCTGTTGCTGGCCGCCGGAAAGTCCGCCACCGGGCTTGTCGAGGCGGTCCTTGACCTCTTCCCAGAGATTCGACCCACGCAGGCTGCGCTCGCAGACCTCGTTCAGTTGACTCTTGGAGCAGCCACCCTGCAATTTGAGTCCGGCGACGACGTTGTCGCGGATCGACATCGTCGGGAACGGATTGGGGCGCTGGAACACCATTCCGATGGTCGTGCGGACGCTGGTCGGGTTCACGCCCTTGCCGTAGATGTCCTCGCCGTCGAGGAGCACGCTGCCCTCCGCATACGCGCCGGGGACCTCCTCGTGCATCCGGTTGAGGGTGCGCAGCACGGTCGATTTGCCGCAGCCAGACGGGCCGATGAACGCCGTGATGCTGCGCGGCGGAACCGAGAGCGTCACGTCCTTCACGGCGTGGAACTTGCCGTAGTAGGCGTTCAGGTCTTTGATGTCGAGGCGCTTGGCCATGGCACTGCTACTTTCTCCGACGATCGATCGGTGACGGCGACGCGCTTCGCGTCGGCGCACCCGGCTTACTTGGTCTTGGGCGCCAGGTACTTCGAGAGCACCGCGGCGATGACGTTGAGGACGGCGATGATGAGGATCAGGGTGAGAGCCGCACCCCAGTAGTAGAAGGACGAGGCCGGCTGGCTGGCCGACCACATGTCCTTGATGAACAGCGGCAGCGAGTTCATCCCGCCCTCGAACGGATTGGTCTTGACCAGCGAACTGGCCGGACCGGCGAGGATCAGCACGGGAGCGGTCTCACCCATCACCCGGGCGATCGCGAGAACGATGCCCGAGATCATGCCCGACAGCGCGGTCGGGATGACGACGCGCAGGATCGTCTTCCATTTGGAGATGCCCAGCGCATAGGACGCCTCACGCAGCTCGTCGGGAACGAGTTTCAACATCTCCTCGGTGGACCGTACGACGATGGGGATCATCAGCAGGATGAGCGCGAGGCTCACCATGAATGCGCTCTGCCCCATCGACAGTCCGATGACGAACACCGTGAAGATGAACAGCGTCGCCACGATCGACGGCACGCCGGCGAGGATGTCGACCATGAAGCTCACCGGCTTGACCAGCTTCGACGTGGGATATTCGACCAACATGACAGCGGTCAGCACGGCGATGGGCACCGAGATGATCGCGGCGAGGAACGCCTGGATGATCGACCCCACGATGGCCGGTGCGGCGCCCGCGCCGAATTGCGTGGTGGTGTCGATGCCGTACGCGTCACCGAACCACCAGTGGGGATCGGTGAGTGCACCGAACCCGTTCGAGACGACCGTCCACAGCAGCCACACCAGCGGTATCACTCCGAGCACGAAGCAGATCACAAAGATCGCCCGGGCGGCATTGTTGCGGATGCGGCGACTCGCCGAGACGGGGCGGAAGGCAGAGCCGGATTGTTTGACGGGTCCGCCGCCGGGGCTTGCATCGAGCCTGATGCTCATCCGTTCACCTTTCCACCGGCGACCGATCGGGCGATCGCATTGACCACGAATGTCAGGATGAACAGCACCAGGCCGGCCGCGATGTAGGCGCTCTGCGTGTCGCGGCTGCCGACGAACTCACCGACATCACGGGCGATCTTCGAGGCGAACGTGTCACCGCCCTCGAACAGCGACCAGTGCAGACGGCCGACGGCCGAACTGAGAATGATCATCACCGCGATGGTCTCGCCGAGCGCGCGCCCCAGGGCGAGCATCGCCGCGGCGATCATGCCGGAGCGCCCGTACGGGAACGAGGTCATCCGGATGACCTCCCATTTGGTCGCGCCGAGCGCAAGAGCGGCTTCCTTCTGCCCGCTCGGCGTCTGGCGCAACACCTCTCGCGTGATGGAGGTGATGATCGGCAGCATCATGATCGCCAGCACGATGCCGGCGGTGAAGATGGTGCCGCCCCCGGCCACCGACGTGCTGCCCGACCCGAAGAGGAAGAACCAGCCGAAGGTGCTGTTGATCCAATCGGCGACGGGCGCGATGACCGGCGCGAGAATGTAGATACCCCACAGGCCGAAGATGATCGACGGCACCGCGGCAAGCAGGTCGATGGCCCCGCCCAGCGGCCGCGAGATCCGCCGCGGCGCGTACTCCACCAGGAACACCGCGATCCCGATGGCGACGGGTGTTGCGAGGACCAGCGCGAAGACCGACGTCAAGACCGTCGCGCGGAACAATTCCCAGACACCGAAGCGCACGGTGCCTGCGTCGAAGTCCGACGCCGCCACCTTCCACTCCGAGGAGAACAGGAAGTTGGCGTGATTGGCCGTGATCGCCGGGATGGCATCGAAGATCAGGGAGATGCCGATGCCGGCGATCAGGACGATGACCAAGAACCCCGTTCCCCGAGCGAGGTAGGAGAAGACGCGGTCGCCGATGGCACCCCGGTGGTTGCGCAGACCCGGGTGAAGGTGTTCGTCGAGTTGCCGTTCCTCGTCGGGCGGCAACTGACTGGGCACTTCGGGCGGCTGCGCGCCGGAGCCGGACGGCGTTCCCGTCCGACCCCGGCCCGTTCCGGTGGTGTCATCCACTGACATAACTCTTATCGCCTAGCTTCGGGGGTTCTTCGTCGATCACCGGATCGGGTGGATCACTGAATCGCGTTGATCGACGACTGCAGCTTCTGCTGGAAGTCGCCCGGCAGCGGGATGTATCCGGCGTTGATCAGTTCCTGACCCTGGTTCTGCGGGGCAGATGCCACGGAGAGGAAGGTCTTGACACCCTGGCCGAGCGACGAATCCGAGTACTTCGAGCAGACAATCGAATATGTTGCCAGAACGATCGGGTAAGCGCCCGCGGCGGAGGGCTTGTAGAACGACGAGGTGTCGATCACCATGTTGTGGTTGTCCGGCCCGTTCTTCAACGTGGCGGACTCGATCGTCTTGCCGCCCGTCTGTGCGTTCAGCGCCACCCCGCTGGGGTCCTTGTCGGTGATGATCTTGGCCATCGGCAGAGTGTTGGACTGCGCGTACGCCCACTCTACGTAAGCGATGGAGCCCGGCGTCGGCTTCACGGCCGCACCCACTCCGGGGTTACCCTGCTTGCCCTCACCGACGCCGCCGTTGAAGGTCTTGCCAACACCCTTGGTCCATCCGCCGGCGGCGGTCAGGTACTTCTGGAAGTTGTCGGTGGTGCCGGACTGATCGGCACGGTAGATGACGCTGATCGGCGTGGCCGGCAGGGTCTTACCCGGGTTGTCGGCGGCGATCGCCGGGTCGTTCCACGTCTTGGCCGCGCCACTGAAGATCTTGGCGAGAGTCGGGCCGGAGAGTGCGAGATCGGTGACCCCGTCGACGTTGTAGGTGACCGCGATCGGACCGAAGACCAGCGGCAGCTGCCATGCCTCGGAGCCGTTGCAGCGCTTCGCGGCGTTCTGGATCTCGGCGTCCTTCAGCGGGGAATCCGAGCCGCCGAAGTCGGTGAGGCCCTGGGTGAAGTCGGATACGCCCTGACCCGACCCGCCGCCGCCGTAGGCGAGCTCGAATCCCGGGCAGGTCTTGGCCAATGATGTCGAGAATATCTTCATCGCGTTGGCCTGCGCCGTCGAGCCGCTCGCCTTGAGCGACTGCTTGCCGGCACACGTGATATTCGACACGGCCGAGGCGGGTGCCGCGCTTGTGTCTCCCTTGTCCGCGTTACTGCTACACGCACCGAGAACGAGGCCCGAGCTGGCCGCCAGCACGGCGGCAACGGCACCTGTACGACTGAATTTCACTTCTGGTTCCTCCAGCATCAGAACACGGCAGTCCCGCCAAGCGACTCTGCCCGGTCGGACCGACCATAGGGGGCAGTGGTGGACGGTTCCCCCACGAAAGGTGAACGAGAGATGAATTGGACGACTCGGACACTTCGGAAACGTCCGCCGGCCGCGATGACCTGCGACAGCCCGCTCAGCCGTAGGCGACGTCGATGGCGTGGCGCGTGAAGCCGAGCCGCTCATAGGTGTGCAGGGCCGCGGTGTTGTCGCCCTCGACGTAGAGCAGTACCTCGTCGATGCCCCGGTCGGCGAAGTAGTGCAGGCCCGCAAGCGTCAGCAGACGTCCGAGTCCGCGGCCCTGCGCGGCGGGGTCGACTCCGACGATGTAGACCTCGCCGAGTCCCGGCCCCTGCTTCTTGGTCCAGTGAAAACCCAAGAGCGGGCGGCCCTTTGACTCATCGGCATCAGGGCTGGCACCAGGGGTGGCATCGAACGCCAGGAACAGCCCGGCCGGGTCGAACCAGTCGGATCCGACGCGTTCGGTGATCTGCTCGGGCGCCCAGCCGCCTTGCTCTGGGTGCCAGGCGAATGCGGCATTGTTGACGCGCAGGATCTCCGCGTCATCGGAAGGCCCTGCGTAGTTTCGCAATTCGATGTCGTCGGGTATCACCAGTGGGTCGAGTCCGACGGCGCCACCAGTTCGCCGCAACTGCAACAGTTCCCGGCGCCTCCTCAACCCCAGGGATGCGGCCAGCGCCTGCGCACCGGCGAGGTCTCCATGGGCCCAGGCACGTACGCGGTCCGATGACGTACCGGCCGGGCCGCCCGCCAGTTGCGCCCCGGCACCGAATGCCGCCTCCAGCAGGGCCCGGCCGTGTCCGCGGCGGCGCCGGCCGGGATCGACGACGGCCTCGATCGTGGCGGGTTCATCGTCGCGGCCGGGCCGGATGTTGGCGTACCCGGCAGCGGAGACCACATGGCGCACCGGCATGCTTCGATCGTCGATCGCGAGAACGGCCTGCTCCGATAGCGGATCCACCCCGTCGTTGTCGGTGGCCGCCGAGATCAGTCGATGTGCGTGCGCCGCCAGCTCCGGGGACAGCGAGTCGCACAAAACCGGTTCGGTGCTCTCGGATGCGGCGCCGGCGGGCTCAGGGTGCACTGAACTCCTCATCGAAGGGATCGACCTTGGCGGCGGGCCCGCCGAGATCGGCGGCCACCTCGTCGACGGCGCCATCGCCCTCGTCTGCGGTGTCCTCGGCCGATGCCGATCGTCCCCGTGTCGGCCGCACCGCCTTGTAACCGACGTTGCGCACGGTGCCGATCAGCGATTCATGGTCACTGCCGAGTTTTGCACGCAGCCGCCGGACGTGGACGTCGACCGTTCGGGTACCGCCGAAGAAGTCGTAACCCCACACCTCCTGCAAGAGCTGGGCGCGGGTGAAGACGCGACCGGCGTTCTGCGCCAAATACTTCAGGAGTTCGAACTCTTTGTAGGTCAGGTCCAGGGGCCGGCCCCGCAGGCGGGCGGTGTAGGTGCCCTCGTCGATCACGAGCTCGCCGAGGGTGACCTTGCCCGACGCTTCTTCGGTACTGACCCCACGCGTGCGCACGATCAGCAGACGCAGGCGCGCATCGAGCTCGGCCGGGCCGGTGGCGGGCAGCAGGAACTCGTCGAGCCCCCAGTCCGCATTCACCGCGACCAGACCCCCCTCGGTCAGCACCGCAGCCACCGGAACTGCCGAACCGGTGCTGCCGAGCAGCCGGCACAGCCCGCGGGCCGCGGCCAGATCGGTCCGGGCGTCGACGATGGCGACGTCCGCGTTGCCCGCCTCCATCAGCGACGACACCTCTGTCGGCGCCACCCGCACGGTGTGCGCCAGCAGCGATAATGACGGCAACACCGACTCCGGATTGGGGTCGGCGGTCAACAACAGGAGATCCACGCAATACTCCGATCTTCCTCGTCGTGCCTCGCGCACCTGACGTCCCGAGGCAGGGGCCTCGGGGATTATTCGACCCCGTTCCCGGCCACCTCGACGTTGAGGCGATCGACCGATCGCGCCGGTGAGACTTGTTTACTCCGCCTTACCAACATGTGCGCGACAGATGACAGAATAGCCGCAATGTCACGCTCGACTGTTAACAAGGCAGACTCGGAGGGCGTGACCTCGGACGCAGCACCCCACATACGCTCCCGCTTCGCGCTCCGCCGGGCCGCCCTGGTGGCCGTGGGGATCGTGGTCGTCGTGTGTGTCCTCGGGATCGTTGCCGACGTGGTCGCCGCGAGCCGCAGCGAACACCGCCTCTCGGCGTCGCTCGCAAGCGCGCCCGGCATCACCTATCCGCCCGAGGTGACCCTCGGCGGCTTTCCCTTCATCACCCACGCCTCGTCGGGCGCCTTCGGTGCGGCCACGATCACCGCGCGCGGGGTACCGATCAACGGTTGCTCCTACCCGGCCATGGGCGACTGCTTCGCCGAACTCGGGGCATCGCTGGGCTCCTTCACCGTCCCCGACGGCTTCCGCATCAGCCCCACCGACACCCTGCGGACGACGTCGGTCACCGCATACACGCTACTCAACTCGGTGAATCTGGGTCGGATGCTCGGCATCGTGGACCTCACCGTCAACACCCCGGCGACGCCCGACCGCGTGGGTGGCGGCGGTCCGCAGTTCGGCAACCTCGAACGCACCTCCGGCGTCGTGCTCACCGGCACGGTCGCGCTGCCGCCCGACTCCGCGCCACCGACCGGCCGGGGTCCCGCGCCCGAGCGCGCGCCGTCGGCCTCGGCCTACCCCGGCCCCCGGACCAAGGTGAGCGTCACCGTCGACCTGTCGGTGCGCGCGGGCCGGCTGCATCTGCAGGCCACCGGCTTCTACACCGGACCCGAAAAGCACGTCAGCTCACCGGCACTCGACGGCAACGACAAGCAGTCCCTGCGCAACGCCGTCCTGGCCCGATTCACCACCACGTTGCCCCCGCTGCCCATGCCGTGGGACCTCCCGGCCACCGGCGCCCACAGTTCGGGCAGCGACGTGCTGCTGACCGCCGAGTCCGGGCAGCGTGACCTGCAGCCCGAGCGTTTCTGACCGCACCGATCACAACCCCTGCACGCCGGGGACGCGCTTGTGGTCGACGGCGATCGCTGTTGTACCCTCGTGGGCATGCAACAGCGCCGTGAGTTGATGCTCACCCGCCGCCGGGCGATCGACTTCTGTCGCGTCGCCGACTGTTGCTGTCGCCAGACGATGTGATCGTCCCGCCGCGCGGGCACGTTCACCCGATGCCGGTCCCAGGTGCAGGCGCATCTCCCATGACGGCGCCGCCCGCCGCGTCTGCTCCCGTCCGTCATCATCTGCCGAAGTCATCGCATATTCGACGCCGACGCCTTCATCGCTGTTTCGATCTACACCGTTTTTCATCTCCACAAGCCGATACCCACATCTACGGGAGGAATACCCATGGCACGTTCCGACGTCCTGGTCAGCGCTGATTGGGCTGAGCAGAACCTGCACACCGACAAGGTCGTCTTCGTCGAGGTCGACGAGGACACCAGCGCCTACGACGGCGGCCACATCGAGGGCGCGGTCAAGCTCGACTGGAAGACCGACCTGCAGGATCCGGTCCGCCGCGACTTCGTCGATCGCGAGCAGTTCTCCAAGCTGCTCTCCGAGCGCGGCATCGCCAATGACGACACCGTCGTTCTCTACGGCGGCAACAACAACTGGTTCGCCGCCTACGCCTACTGGTACTTCAAGCTGTACGGCCACCAGGACGTGAAGCTGCTCGACGGTGGCCGCAAGAAGTGGGAGCTCGACGGCCGGCCGCTCTCGACCGAGACCGTGAGCCGCCCGGCCACCGAATACAAGGCCGCCGACCCGGACAACTCGATCCGCGCCTTCCGCGACGAGATCGTCGACGCCATCGGCGTCAAGAACCTCGTCGACGTGCGCAGCCCGGACGAGTTCTCGGGCAAGATCCTCGCGCCGGCCCACCTGCCGCAGGAGCAGAGCCAGCGTCCCGGCCACATCCCCAGCGCCATCAACGTGCCGTGGAGCAAGGCCGCCAACGAGGACGGCACCTTCAAGAGCGACGCGGACCTCGCCGAGCTCTACAAGGAGGCCGGTCTCGACGGCGACAAGGAGACCATCGCCTACTGCCGCATCGGCGAGCGTTCCAGCCACACCTGGTTCGTTCTGCAGGAGCTGCTGGGCCACAACAACGTCAAGAACTACGACGGCAGCTGGACCGAATACGGCTCACTCGTCGGTGTTCCGGTCGAATTGGGAGAAGGTAAGTAATCATGTGCGCTGCACCCAAACAAGGACAGAGGCTGCCCGCGGGCGTCGACGTCGAGAAGGAGACCGTCCTGACCGGACAGGTCACCGACAACTCCGGTAGCCCGGTCGCCGGTGCCTTCGTCCGGCTGCTCGACAACACCGGCGAGTTCACCGCCGAGGTCGTCGCCAGCCCGACCGGCGACTTCCGCTTCTTCGCCGCGCCCGGCACGTGGACGCTGCGTGCGCTGAGCTCGGTCGGCAACGGCGACGTCACCGTCAGCCCCGACGGACCGGGCGTGCACACGCACGACATCACCGTCAGCAAGTAGTTCCCCCTGCACGGCCCGAGGGCCCGGCCACCCACACGGTGGCCGGGCCCTCGTGCTCGTGCCGGGGTGTCTTTCGTCGGCGTGATCCGTGCGTCACTCGGCAGGTCCGGCGACGTCCGGGTACATGTCGGGGGGTAAACTCCGACGCGTGGTCCTCTTCTTCGAAATCCTGCTGGGTCTGGCCTCGCTGCTGATCGTGTGGTTCGCGCTGTACGTCATCTACCGCCTGGTCAACGACGAATCGTGACCCTGCCACCCGACGGGCAACCCGACGCCGAAGGCGTATCGGTGCCGCTGCGTTCGGGCGACGAGGCGATCTCCGAGGCCGAGTCCAGAGCAGCCGAGTCCGGCAGTCGCGAACGCAACACCCCGTCATGGGACGATCTGCCGTTGCCCGCCGACACGGCCAACCTGCGCCTCGGCGCCGACCTCCATCCGGGCTTGCTGGCATTGCTGCCGATGGTCGGGGTGTGGCGCGGTGAGGGCGAGGGCCACGACCCGGTCAGCGGCGCCGACTACCACTTCGCCCAGCAGATCGTCGTCAGCCATGACGGCCAGAACTTCCTCAACTGGGAAGCGCGTTCCTGGGTCATCGACGAAGACGGCAACTACCTCCGCCCCGATCAGCGGGAGTCCGGTTTCTGGCGCATCGGCGACGACGACGCCATCGAACTGCTCCTGGCGCACGCCGAGGGTTCGATCGAGTTGTACTACGGCCGCCCGCTCAACCAGACATCCTGGAACCTCACCACCGACGTCGTCATCCGCACCGAATCCGGTAAGCACACCGGCGGCGCCAAGCGTCTGTACGGGGTCGTGTCCGACGGTGACCTCGCCTACGTCGAAGAGCGAGTCGACGCCGAGGGCGACCTCACCCCACGACTCTCGGCCAAGCTGCGTCGGCACGTCGGCTGAGCTGCCGATCTCGAACGTTGCGGCCCCCGCCCCTCACACCGAAGGCGGTGGGTAGCCGGGCTGTGCGTAACCGGGCTGGGGGTAGACAGGTTCGGGGTAGGCGGGCTGTGTGTACGCGGGGACCGGCACCGGGGCCTTGCCGCCCCAGATGATTCCACCGATCGCCAGCAGCACGACCGCGACGCCGAGCACGACGTTCAGGATCGCCGACGGTCCGGCCGAGAACGTGTAGTGGGCATCGACGTACTGCGACGACCGATCGTCGAAGGTGGCGACCACCAGCGACGGATCGACGACCGCCGCCGTCGCAACGCCCGCACCGATGATCCCGAACACCATGTTCACCACCGCGAACCCGCGCCGGGCGACGTTGCACAGGATGAGGATCGACGACAGCAGCGTCGGGAACAGGATGAGCAGGGGCAGCAGCACACCCGGGAAGATGACCGCCTCGGCGCCGCCGATGAGCGGCAGCCCCTCACCCTGCGACGTCCAGTGGCCCCAACCGCTGAAGGTGGAGTCACCCGCACCGATGCGGGTCACCGTCGCGAAGGTGAGGAAGCCGAAAAGCATGATCAGCAACCACGCGAGCATCGTGCACGCAGCGAACGTCCTTGTCAGCGCAACGTGTCGCAGCGGCGGCTTCGGGGCCGGCACGTACGGTGCGGCACCGTAGGCACCGGGCATCCCGTAGCCGCCCGGGTACCCGACGCCACCCCACGGCTGCCCGGCCGGCGGAACCCCCTGTGGGAGGGGGTACTGCTGCTGCGGATACGGATTCGGATAAGGGGTCCCCGGTTCGGTCACCGCGCATACGCTACCGGCAATCCCTCCGGCCCACCCGGAGTGCCGATCAGTATGACGATTTGTCCGGTTTCCGGGGGAAACGTCATACACGTCAGCGGCGTACGTGGATGACGTCGACGACGACCGGCCGCCCGGCTTCCCGAGCCGCCTGCACGTAGTGGATACCCGCTCCCGCCGGGATCGGAATCGATTCCCCGGGAAGCGCGACGACGAGGTCGAAGGCGCCGCCGAGTCCGGTCATCAACACGGCGATGCGCCGCTCCCCGCGATTGTGCACCACGGCCATTCCGTGGACGCTCTCGCAGAAGACACCTGCGTCTGCGGCGCTGCGCGGACCGCGGGCGTTGCGGGAGCCTGCCCCCGAGGGGTTCACGTCGGATCGGCGCACCTCGCTCGTCGGCGCGGGCGAGTAGGGCGTCCAGAACTCGTCGGCACCCGGCATCTGCGACCAGTCGACCTCGTCGGCTCGCGGTGGATGCACGAGGACGCACGGCTCGCCGTCGTCGACGATCTGCCCGACGACGACCGGCCGTCCACCGCGGCGCTCGCCCTGCAGGATGTGGAACTCGTTGTCCGGCAATGCCGCCGACGTCCCGCTCGGCAGCATCGTCAATCGCGCGTCCGTTGTTCCGGCGAACCCGGGAATCGAGAGCACCGCCAGATCGCGGCCTCCGCGATTGTGCAGGGTCAGGTGCGAATCCGCACGCCGCGGCGTCAGCGAATAGCACAACCCGCCCGCATAGCCGGCGAGCCAGTTGCCTGCGCCGTCGTCGGTCCAGTCGCAGTCGCCCGGAGACAGGAACCGGGACGGCCGGGCGAGCGGTACGTCGAATTCGCGGGTGGCCACTGCGGTGAGAGTGGTGCTCACGCGGCTGTTCATGATGGCTCCTGTGTCCGTGTGCTGATGCCTGGTATCAGTCCACGTCGTCAGCACCGCCGGAACACGAGTAGCGCACTACCTGAACGTTGCCTGAGTAGGACGCACACGAAGCGGGTAGAAACGGGGCCGCACATGAAGCGACCCCCGCACCGCCCGAGTGCTCGGGCCGGTCGACCGGACCAGGTCGGGTGCGGGGGTCGGGTGACCAACTGGTATTCGCCGATACGGTGGATCGATCAGTGGATATCAGATGGATCTCCGCGTCAGCGGATGGTCACCTCACATGTCCGTTTGCCAATCAACTTCGGACCACCTCCTTCCGTGTGTACCGACGAAACTACGCCGCGTTCCGAAGTCCGGCAACGCAATTTCCGACCGCCCTGCCGACTCTCACGCCGGGCCCGCGCCGAGGTCGACGACCGAGGTGGACCGGGGCGGATGCGCTGGCAATTGGTGGGTGACGACCACGACGGTGCGGTCGGGACCGAAGAGCCCCGACGACGGGTCGAGTAGCCGGTCGAGGAGCCGGGCCGCGTCGGCGGCATCGAGGTGTTCGGTCGGCTCGTCGAGCAGGACGACCGGTGCGCGATGCACCAGTGCACGCGCGAGCAGCACGCGGCGGCGCTGCCCGCCGCTGAGTGCTTCCGAACCACCGGTGAGCTCGGTGTCGAGTCCCGCCGGTAGTTCGGCCACCCAATCGGACAGGCCCACCGCGGACAGCGACGCGGTCATCTCCTCGAGCGTCACGTCGCCGCGGGCCACCCGCAGATTCTCCGCCAGCGAGGTGGAGAAGATGTGCGCTTCCTCGGCGAAATAGCAGGTCGCCGAACGCACATCGATCGTGGAATGGTTCTCGTCGACGGCGGTCACCCGGCCGCTGCGCGCGTCGAGCAGCCCGGCCATCGTGAGCAGCAACGTCGACTTGCCGATGCCGCTGGGCCCGACGACCGCCATCCGTGAACCCGGGGGCAACGTCTGGGTCAGACCGGCGTCCGGACCGAGCACCGTGTTCGCCGACCACCCCCAGCGCAGCGCGTCGAGTACCAACGTCGCCGGACCGGGATGGACCACGACGTCGTCGATCGCCGAATCGGCAATCACCTTGTCCGACATCGGTTCCCGGCCGGAACGTGCGGCGTCGACGAGCGCCATCACCCGCGCTGCGCTCTGCCGACTGCGTTCGAGCGCGATGCCCGCCTCGGTCAGCGGCGCCGTCGACTC
The DNA here is from genome assembly GCF_049844915.1 of Gordonia sp. DT30. Taxonomy (NCBI): domain Bacteria; kingdom Bacillati; phylum Actinomycetota; class Actinomycetes; order Mycobacteriales; family Gordoniaceae; genus Gordonia; species Gordonia sp. DT30. The sequence goes on from NZ_JBNCLY010000020.1 coordinate 22,750, forward strand.
GAATGACGAGAGCGGCAACAGGATCAGCACGCCGAGCACCATCGGGGTCAGCAGCCCGGAGCTACTCGACACGTCCGCGAGCGAACCACCGACGTCGGATGCCAGCCCGATCCCGATCAGAGCGGCGGCGACGAGTGACGCCCCCATCGACAACGGGGTGGCCGCGGCGGCCAGGGCCTGCACACGTTCACCGCGGTCGGCGGCGGCGATCGCATCGGCATCGGCGCGCCGGGCCGCCGCCAGCACCCTGCCACGTCGCCCGGCGACAACCAGTTCGGGTGCATGCCACAACGCGGTGGTGGTGGCCTCCGCGGACCGGTTGCCTGCCGCGGCACCATCGGTGATGGCCCGCTCGGATCCCCGCGCCGCCAGCCACGGGGCCACGACCCCGGAAACGATCAACGCGATCGCGAGCACGAGAGCTGCCCAACCCGACACCGTCGCCATGATCGCCACCGCCGCCACCGACGTGGTCAATCCGACCCCGATCGGCACGAAGCCGCGGATCAACGCGTTCCCGATCTCGTCGACGTCGTCACCGGTCCGGGTCAGCAGATCCCCGCGGCGCAGCGTCACCGAATAGGCCGGCGAGCCCGACGCCAGGGCCACATACACACGTTCCCGTGCACTCGCCATCGCGCCGAGCGCGAGGTCGTGGGTGGCCAGCCGCTCCAGATATCGGAACAGTCCGCGCGAGATACCCAGTGCCCGAACGGCAGTGATCGCCACCGACAGATACAGCACCGGCGGCATCTGCCAGGCCCGAGTGATCAGCCACGCCGAGAGCGCCGCGAGTCCGAGCGCCGAGAGCGCCCCGGCCACCCCGAGCAGCAGTGACTGCAGCAGTGGCCGGGTGCGCAGTCCGAGGAAACCCAGCGCGCGAATCAGTGGGTCGGGTTCAGCGGACACCGATCACCTCCGGTAGCTCGATCACCCGGTCGGCGTACGCGCGGGCCACCGCGCGGTGTGCGACGACGACGACGGTATCGCCGGCGTGCGCGCGGGCCGCCAGTGCGGAGAGCACCGACGCCTCGCTCGCCGCGTCGAGATGTGCGGTCGGCTCGTCGAGCAACAACAGCGGCGACGGCGACGCCAGCACGCGCGTGAGCGCGAGCCGCTGCCGCTGCCCCGCCGACAGGCCCACTCCCCCGCCGCCGAGCACCGTGGCGCTGCCATCGGGAAGTGACGCGAGCACTGCGTCGAAACCCGTTGCCGCCGAAGCACGCGCGAGCGCCTCCGAATCCAGCGCACCGAACACGGCGAGATTGTCGGCGACGGTGCCGGGCACCACAACCGGCTGTTGCGGCAGCCACGCCACCTGCTCGTGGTAGGCGGCCGGATCGAGTTCGGCCACCGAGATCGAGCCGACGAGCACCGACCCCTCGTCCGGGGCGACGAGCCCGAGGATCGCGGCGATGGCGGTCGACTTGCCCGACCCGTTGGGTCCGGTGAGCACAGTCAGCGCAGCCGGGTCAGCAGTCGCCGACAACTCGTACGGCGCCCAGCCGTCCCGCCCGTGGACACCCACGTCGAGTAGTCGGATCGGTTCGCCGGCCACGGTGCAGGTGCGCGACCGTGCGCCCGCCGTCGGGCCCGTGCCGGTTTCGATGAGATCGATGACCTCGGCGGCGGCGGCCATCCCATCGGTGGAATTGTGGAACTGCGCGCCGACCTGACGCAACGGCAAATAGGCCTCCGGCGCCAGGATGAGCGCGAGAATGCCTGCGTACAAGGACATCTCGCCGGTCACCAGGCGCAGGCCGATGCCGACGGCGACCAGCGCCACACTGATGGTCGCCAGGAATTCCAGCACCCCACCCGAGAGGAACGCCACCCGTAGCGACGACATCGAACTCCGCCGGTGCGCCTGCCCCAGGTCGGCGACCTGCCGTGCGGGTGCGCGTGCGCGATTGAGCGCGCGCAGCGTCGGCAACCCCGCCACCAGGTCGAGCAGTTGTGCACTCAGCCGGCTCATCGTCGCGAGTTTGCGCTGCGTGCGTTCGCGCGTCATCTTGCCGATGAGGATCATGAACAGCGGGATCAGGGGCAGCGTGATCACGATGATCACCGCCGACGGCCAGTCGGTGACGGCGACGACGGCGAGCACCGTCGGGGTGACCAGCACCGTCACGATCAGGGCGGGCACATATCCGGATAGGTACGGACCCAGTGCGCCGAGCCCGCGTAGCAGCACCGTCGTCGCATGTTCGCGGCGACGCACCAACTCGCGCGGCGGCGTCCGGTCGGGGTCGGTGAGGGCGTCGAGCGCCTGGGCGCGCAGTTCGGCGATCGCCGACGCCGATGCCCGGTGCGCATACCGATCGTGTCCGAACGACGCGATCACCCGAACCACCAACGCGCCCAGCAGTATCCACAGGTGTCCCGACTGCGCGGCCAGGCTGCGTCGCGACGGATCGGTGACGAGCTCGGAGAGTACCGAGGCCGTCATCGCCGCGATGACGATCACCGCGACGGTGGTCACCGCGGCGAGTATCGCGGTCACCACCACGTAACGCCGGGTGACGCGTGAGTACCGCAGCAGCCGGGGATCGATCGGCGGGCCGGCCCGGCGCGTCACGCCGGCGGCTACTGCCACGCCTTCAGCGACGACAGTCCCGCAGGCATCGGGATCTGTTCGATGCTGATCCGCTTGCGGAACACCCAGTAGGTCCAGGCCTGATACGCGATGACCAGCGGCGTCATGATGACGGCGGCGATGGTCATGACGGTCAGGGTGTAACTACTGGACGAGGTGTTCGCGATGGTCAGGTTGTATGCCGAATCCGTGCTCGACGGAAGGACATTCGGGAACAACACCGCGAACAAGGTGGATACGGTGGCGGCGATCGCGATGCAGTTCGCCACGAACGCGAGGCCCTCCCGCTGCATCTGGGTCGCCACCACCATCACGACCGCGGCGACGGCGGCGATCACCACCGGAATCCATGTCCAGCCGTTACCGTACGCGAACTGCGTCCACAGCAGGAACACGGCGGCGACCACCAGCGTCGGGATCGCGAGCACCTTGGCGTATCGCATCGCGTCCCGTTGCATGACCCCGGCGGTCTTGAGCCCCAGGAACACTGCGCCGTGGGTCAAGAAGGCCAGCAACGTCGTCGCCCCACCGAGCAGCGCATAGGGATTGAGCAGATTGAAGAACCCGCCCGTGTACTGGTGTTGCGCATCGATCGGCAGACCGCGGACCACGTTCGCGAAGGCGACACCCCACAGGATCGCCGGAATCCACGAGCCCAGACCGATACCCACGTCGCACCACTGCCGCCAGCGGCGGGTGTTGATCTTGCTGCGCCACTCGATGGCGACGACGCGCACGATCAGCCCGATCAGGATGAGGAACAGCGGCAGGTAGAAAGCGCTGAACATCGTTGCGTACCAACCACCGAACGCCGCGAACAGTGCACCGCCGGCGGTGATCAGCCACACCTCGTTGCCGTCCCACACGGGGCCGATCGTGTTGAGCAGGACCCGCCGGCGCTTGTCGGGGTCGGCGGCGTCGTCCTGCGGCGAGACCGACTCGTCGCCGCCGGTGTGGCTCGCGCCGAGGAACGGCATGAGCATCCCGACGCCGAAGTCGAAGCCCTCGAGGACGAAGTAGCCCACGAACAGGACCGCGACCAGAATGAACCAGAAGTTTTCCAGAGCCATCTGCCCACTCCTCAGTACGCGAACGAAAGCTGTTTGGGCTCATCGGAATCGGAGTCGTCGGACTCCACCTCCGGAGCGATGTGGTCATAGGCGGACGGGCCCTCGACGGCGTACCGGCGTTGCAGGAGGAACCAGATCACCCCGAGCCCGCCGTAGATCGCGGTGAAACCGATCAGGGTGACCCAGAGGATCGGTGGGGTGTGGTTGGAGACACCGTCCTGCACGAGCATGTGGATCCGGAGCGGGTCCAGGTTGTCCTCCCAGTTGGGCGCGACCACCCACGGCTGCCGGCCCATCTCGGTGAAGATCCACCCGGATGCGTTGGCCAGGAACGGCGTCGGGATCATCCACAGGGCCAGCAGGCCCAGGCGTCTGGATTCGACCACCCGCTTGCGTCTGGTCAGCCACAGTCCGCCGAAGGCCACGACGACCGAACCCAGCGCCCAGGTGATCATGGCGCGGAAGCCCCAGTAGGTGACGAACAGGTTGGGGGCGAAGTTCTGCCCCGGCATGTTCAGCGCCTCCTGATACTGCTTCTGCAGCTGGTTCACGCCCTGCAGCGTCTCGCCGAACCGGTGCGACGCCAGGAACGAGAGCATGCCGGGGATCTCGACGAGGTGATCGATGTGGTCGCAATTGTTCTGCCGGCCGATCGACAGGACCGAGAATCCGGCATTGGTCGCGGTGTCGCACAACGATTCCGCCGAGGCCATCTTCATCGGCTGCTGTTTGAACATGATCTCCGCCTGGACGTCCCCGGTGATCAGCAGCAGCACGCCGGACACGATCGTCACCCAGCACGCGAACCGGGTCACCGGCCGCCAGAGCCGGTGCGCGTCGCGCTCGAGATCCTCCGGGGTGGCATCGATCTGGCTGGGTGAGGTCGTCTTCGGCAGACCGGACGCGACCGGCTCGGCACCCGGCTCCTGCGTCCCGACGTTGTCGATGACCTCGCGCAACTTCTTGGCGCGCCACATGTTTCGCGACATCCACCAGATGCCGATCGCGCCGACGAAGGTTCCCGCGGTGAGCCAGGCACCGGCGATGACGTGCGGGAAGGCGGCAAGGGTGGTGTTGTTGGTGATGAGGGCCCAGAAGTCGTTCATGGCCGGACGGTTGCGCGTCTCGTCCCATCTGACGCCGACCGGGTGCTGCATGAACGAATTGGCGGCGATGATGAAGTACGCCGAGGCGGTGACGCCGATCGCGACCAGCCAGATGGTGGCCAGGTGGACCCGGCGCGGGAGTCGCGACCAGCCGAAGATCCACAAGCCCAGGAACGTCGACTCGAGGAAGAAGGCGACGAGCCCCTCGAGCGCGAGCGGGGCGCCGAACACGTCGGCGACGTAGCGGCTGTATTCGCTCCAGTTCATCCCGAACTGGAACTCCTGGACGATGCCGGTGGCGACGCCCAGCGCGAAGTTGATGAGGAACAGCTTCCCGAAGAACTTGGTGGCGCGTAGCCACTGCTCGTTACCGGTCCGGTGCCAGACGGTCTGCATGATCGCGATCATCGGGGCCAGGCCGATGGTCAGCGGCACGAAAAGGAAGTGATAGACGGTGGTGATACCGAACTGCCATCGGGACAAATCCAGAGCGTTCAACGTCGCCTCGAATCGTGGTCGTGCCCCGGACTGCGGGGCACGGGCTGGGCCGAAACCCGGCTACTACGGCATGTAGTAACCGTGTCGACGACGCTACCCCCGTTCACTGACGCGAACAAGCGACAAAAGTCCCGTCACCGGGGCTTTCGGGTGTGGTCCGGCTCTCTCCCGCCGAGACGGGCGACGCCCGCCATGTCGGCGGCAGAGATCCGTTACGGCCGGTCGGCCGACACCGCCCGGTCGACCAGCTCGACGAACTCCCCCGCCGACTCCGATGCGGTGAGCGGGTGGCCGTTGAGCGCGGTCACCCGTGCCGCGAGGGTGACGCTGCTGACCAGCCACACCGAATCCGACTCCAGCAGGTCGGCGGGACGCAGCATGCGGGTCTCGGTGTCCCATCCCTCCTCGGCGGCCAGCGCGAACGTCGCCACCTGGGTGGTACCGGGCAGAATCCCGATCTCGACGGGCGGGGTGACGAGCGTCTTCCCCATCACCGCGACCACCGTCGAACGCGGTCCCTCGAGCACCGCACCCTCACTGCTGGTGTAGATGACGTCGTCGTAGCCGTTGTCGGCGGCATGACGCAGCGCGGCCATGTTGCTCGCGTAGCTCAACGTCTTGGCGCCCAGCAGCTGCCACGGGGCATCACCGGCGACGTCGATCGAATATCCCCGGTCGAGGGTCACCACCGACACCCCCTTCGAGCGAGCCGCGGCAGCACGGTCGGCGACCGCGCCGACCGTCAGGAAGGCCGTCGGCCCGCCCGCCGCCTCCGTCCCAGCCGGCGCACTTTCTCGTCCCCGCGAATACACAAGGCGCAGTAGACCTTCGGCCGACTCGCCGGCCTGCTCGACCCAGGCCTCGGTCGCGACCTCGATCGCGAAACGCCACTCGTCGGCGTCGGGCTCGGGCAGTTCGAGCATCGCGGCACTACGGGCCAGACGCTGCAGATGCAACGAGACACAGCGCGCCCAGCCGTCGCGGATCAGCAAGGTCTCGAAGATGCCGTCGCCGCGCACCACGGCGAGATCATCGGCACACAAGAAGGGGGCGTCGGGGTCGAGGACGGTCCCGTCGAGGGACACCAGGATGGACTGCGGCATGACGCCACTTTAAGACGTGAACCGCCGCGCAGCGCGGCGTGCAACGGAGGTGTCGCGGCAGCCCCCTGGGATGCGGTGCGCCCGCGTAGACTCGCCGTGTGAGTCGCTCACCCATCCTGACCAGGTATTCCGGCGAAGGCGCGGTCGCCGCCCCGGCGACCGACACGTCTGAGCCGACCGCCACCGGCCTCGGTACCGAATCATCATCGGTGGCCTGGCATTACGGCGATCCGCTCGGTGAGCAGCGGGCCGCCACCCGCGGCGCCGTCCTCGTCGACCGCAGCGACCGTGCGGTCATCGAACTGTCCGGCCCCGAACGCCTCACCTGGCTGAACACGATCTGCTCCCAACAGGTCGCCGGCCTGCCCGACCGGTCGAGCGCCGAGTCGTTGTCCCTCGACGCCAACGGCCGTGTCGAAGATCATTTCGTCCTCACCGACCTCGACGAGGTCACCTGGATCGACACCGAGGGCGCCCGCGGCGACGCCCTCGCGGGTTTTCTCACGAAGATGGTGTTCTGGGCCAAGGTGACCCCCGCGGCACGACCCGACCTCAAGGTTCTGACGCTGATCGGTCCCGACGTCCTGCACGGGCCGATCGCCGACCTCATCGAGATCGACCCCGCCGCCGTCCCCTATCAGGCCGGCGACCTGCCCGAATCGCACCACGAGGAAGAGCCGCTGGGCTTCTGGCGGATGATGCCGCCACTGTCCGAGGGTCCGCACAGCGACGCCGCGTTGCCGGTGGTCGATCTCGTGGTGCCCGAGTCGCTGCTGCTGCGATGGACCGAGCAACTCGTCGAGGCCGGTGCCCGCCTGGCCGGCAGCTGGGCGTTCGACGCGCTACGCGTCGCGGCGACGCGCCCGCGGGTGGGCGTCGACACCGACGACCGCACGATTCCCCAGGAGGCGCGCTGGATCGGCGGGCCCGAGATGTTCGGGGCCGTCCACCTCGACAAGGGCTGCTACCGCGGCCAGGAGACGGTGGCGCGGGTGCACAATCTCGGCAAGGCGCCGCGGCAACTGGTGCTACTGCACCTCGACGGCAGTTCCGATCTCCGCCCGGCACCGGGTACCCCCATCACCGCCGGTGGCCGCACCGTCGGGCGTGTCGGGACGGCCATCGACCACTTCGACCTCGGCCCGATCGCGTTGGGCCTCGTCAAGCGTGGGGTCGACGCCGACACCGAGCTCCTCATCGCCGGCGATGCCGACGAGGGTCCGGTCGCCGCGCGCATCGATCCGGACTCGGTGGACTCCGACGACCGCGTTCAGGCCGGCCGTGCCGCCATCGACCGCCTGCGTGGGCGTGCGTGAGGCGACCGGACGAGTCGATGAGCGATCTGGGCAGAATCCTCGCCGTCTGCTCGGTGCACGCCGACGTCGACCTCGGTAAGGCCGGCATCAGTGCCATCGACAAGCGCCCACAGACCGGGCGGGTGCGGGTCGGTGAGCTCGGATTGGTCACCGACCACGTATGTGACACCACCCACCACGGCGGTCACGATCAGGCCGTCTACGCCTACGACGAGCGCGAGGCGCGCCGATGGTCCGACGAACTCGGCCGCGAGCTGCCGTTCGGGTGGTTCGGTGAGAATCTGCGCGTCGACGGGCTCGCCGTCACCGACGCACTGGTCGGCGAACGTTGGCAGATCGGGCCGCCCGCCGATTCCGGCGACGGCCGTGCCCCCGGCGGCCTCGTCCTGGAAACCACGATTCCGCGCACCCCATGCCGGACGTTCGGCGCCTGGGCCGGCGAGCCGCAATGGGTCAAACGCTTCATGCAGGCCGGCGATGTGGGCGCCTATCTCCGGGTGCTCACACCCGGCACTGTCGGCGCGGGCGACCAGATCCGCGTCATCCACCGCCCCGAGCACGGCGTCACCGTTCGCGACCTGCTGACCGGCACCGATGCGCGGCTGCTGCGTGCCCTGCTGGCCGCCGACGACCTCCCGGGGAAAGTCCGCCGCGAGGCGAGCCGGCACCTGGTCCGCGCCGCCGAGGTCTGAGATCGAGGGCGGCCGAACAGCGTCCACAGCACTGCTCGGCGTGCCAACGCCGGGGCGGTCCGCGTAATCGTGAAACGCGCGCTAAACTGGTCCCCACGAGATACTCAACTACCGAGAGAACGGGGCCGCCACCAGTTTGGCCGCCCCGTCATTGTGCGAGGGGGTCCCATATGGGCCGCGGCCGGGCTAAAGCAAAGCAGACGAAGGTTGCTCGTCAGCTGAAGTACTCCACTCCCCAAACCGACTTCGACAGCTTGCAGCGCGAACTGTCCGGGTCGGCGGATCCGGCAGACCGCCCGGATCCGGTGGAGGAGTTGGTCGAAGAGGATGAGTGGCGTCGCGCCTGAGCGCGTACGCATCCACTCTTCGCTGCCGACACCTGACGCCACCGCCCCGGCGTCGTCACGCTTGGCTCCACCAGATCGAGTGCCCGCTCCGGCCGTCGGACGTCCCACCACCGGGCGTCCGGCGGCCGGAGCGTTGGTCGGTCTTCGGCGTCGAATCCGCGTCTTCTGGTGTCGGCTTTCGCCGACGACTCAGAAGCGCGAGTGCTCGCCGACGAGGTGGGCCAGGCCCGCTCCGCCCTTGGCTTCCGGATTGCGCTTGATGGTGCCCAGCACCCAATTGTCGACGTGGCGTGCGGTCAGCACGGCCTGCGCGCGGTCGGTGTCTTCGGGCGCCACCACGGCGACCATTCCGACACCCATGTTGAACGTGCGTTCCATTTCCGACTGCTCGACGCGGCCGCGCTGGCCGATCATCGCGAAAATCGGTGCGGGAGTCCAGGTGTTGCGCTCGAGCTCGGCGACCAGTCCGGACGGGATGACACGCGCCAGGTTCTCGGCGAGCCCGCCCCCGGTGATGTGTGCGAACGTCCGCACGTCGGTCTCGGCGGCCAGTGCGAGACAGTCACGGGCGTAGATGCGGGTGGGTTCGAGCAACTCCTCGCCGAGGGTGCGGCCGAACTCCTCGACATCCCCGCCGAGATCCATGTGACCCCAGTCGAGCAGCACCTTGCGCGCCAGCGAATACCCGTTGGAGTGCAGGCCCGACGAGCCCATCGCGATCACCGAGTCACCAGCCCGGACCTTGTCCGGGGAGAGCACCGCATCGGCCTCGACGACGCCGACGGCGGTCGCCGACAGGTCGTAGTGGTCATCACGCATCAACCCGGGGTGTTCGGCGGTCTCCCCGCCGAGCAACGCGCATCCGGCGATGACGCAACCGTCGGCAATGCCGGAGACGATCTCGGCGATCGTCTCCGGGACGACCTTGCCGATGGCGATGTAATCCTGCAGGAACAGCGGTTCGGCACCACACACGACCAGATCGTCGACACACATGGCGACGAGGTCTTGGCCGACGGTGTCGTGCTTACCCATTTCTTGTGCGACGGCGAGCTTCGTGCCGACACCGTCGCTGGCGGCCGCGAGGACCGGCTCACGGTAATTGCCCTTGAGGGCGAACAGACCCGAGAATCCGCCGAGCCCACCGAGGACCTCCGAGCGGGTGGCGCGTTTGGCGTGCGGCGCGATCAGCTCGACTGCGGCCTCGCCGGCATCGATGCTGACCCCGGCCCCCGCATAGGACATGCCATCGGACGTGGAGTTGATGTTCTCGGCCGGACCCGGTTCGTTCACGGATGACACGCTACCCGAGTGCCTCAGGGGCGCATCACGGCGCTAACGTTGTCATTGGTCGCGGTCAACGGGTCGATGTTGGCGTCCTGAGCGGCATTGGACAGCATCTGTTCGAGCACCGCCTTGCCCATCGACGACTCCTTCGGCAGCTCGATCGGGTAGTAGCCGTCGAAGCACGCCGCACACAGCGCCGACGCCGGCTGGTGCGTCGCCGCGATCATCTGCTCGGTGCTGATGTAGCCAAGGGAATCGGCGCCGATGGCCTGCCGCACCCCCTCGACCATGTGCTCCTCGGATTCCATGCCGTTGGCGATGAGTTCGGCAGGCGAGGCGAAGTCGATGCCGTAGAAACACGGCCACCGCACCGGGCTCGACGCGATGCGCACATGCACCTCGGCTGCACCGGCTTCACGCAGCATGCGGATGAGGGCACGCTGGGTGTTACCGCGAACGATCGAATCATCAACGACGACAAGACGTTTGCCGCGGATCACTTCTTTGAGGGGATTGAGTTTGAGACGGATGCCGAGTTGTCGGATCGTCTGCGAGGGCTGAATGAAGGTGCGTCCCACATAGGCGTTCTTCATCAGTCCCTGGCCGTAGGGAATCCCCGATTCCTGCGCGTAGCCGACCGCGGCGGGGGTCCCCGATTCGGGAACCGGGATCACCAGGTCGCCGATGGCCGGGTGTTCACGGGCCAGCCGACGGCCGATGTCGACGCGGGTGGAATGCACCGACCGGCCGCCGATGACGCTGTCCGGACGGGCGAGATACACATACTCGAAGACGCAGCCGCGGGGCGTGGGCTCGGCGAAGCGGGAACTGCGGACGCCGTCGGCGTCGATGGCCAGCAGCTCACCGGGTTCGATGTCGCGGACGAAGGAGGCGCCGACGATGTCGAGGGCGGCGGTCTCCGAGGCGACCACCCAGCCGCGATCGAGACGGCCCAGACACAGCGGGCGCACCCCATGCGGATCGCGCGCCGCATACAGCGTGTGCTCGTCCATGAAGGTGAGGCAGAACGCACCGCGCAGGGTGGGCAGCAACTCCATCGCCGCCTGTTCGATACTGCTGTCGGCGGCGCCGTGGGCGAGCAGGGCGCCGACCACATCGGAGTCCGACGTCCCCGCAGTGCTGCGGATGCCGACCTCACGCGCCCGGGCGGCCAGTTCGGCGGTGTTGACGAGGTTGCCGTTGTGGCCCAGTGCCACCCCGGTGCCGGCATCGGTGGTGCGGAAGATCGGCTGGGAGTTCTCCCAGGTCGTCGAGCCGGTCGTCGAGTAGCGGCAATGTCCGATGGCGACATGCCCCACCATCGAGGCAAGGGTCTGCTCGTCGAAGACCTGGCTGACGAGTCCGAGATCCTTGAACACCAGCACCTGCGATCCGTCGCCGACGGCGATCCCGGCGGCCTCCTGGCCACGATGCTGCAGTGCGTACAAGCCGTAATAGGAAAGCTTCGCGACGTCCTCACCAGGGGCCCACACACCAAAAACGCCGCACTCCTCGCGCGGCTCGCTCTCTGGTTCGTCCATCTGCCCGCCCGCCGGACACGCACGTGGCGTCGGCGCCAGCAGGTTCTGGCCGGCTATCGACTCTTCGGTCATCGACGAACTCCCTGGGGCTGGGTGCTGTCTGCACATGCGGATCGGTGAAATTCTGATCGGTGAAATCCTGATCGGTGAAATCCTGATCGGTGAAATCCTGATCGGGGCGGCAACGCCGATGGAGACCTCTCGGAGTCTACCGACCGACACTCCCTCGATGCCAAACCGTGCAGCGACGACACGCCCGGCGATATTCCGCCGGGTGAGCGGCGTCATAACGGCCCGGGGCCCTGCCGGTCGAGGTCACGGCGACCCGGGCGCCACCGGCACCAGCGGCAGCCATCGCGCCACCTCGTCGGCCCGGCTGCCCGACGCGTTCACCGCGCCGGATTCGACGACGTCGGCGAACTCCGCATCGCCGACGACCAGGCGCAGCCACGTACGCGGATCGGTCTCCACGACGTTGGGTGGCGTTCCGCGCGTGTGCCGCGGCCCCTCGATGCATTGGACGGCCACGAACGGCGGCACCCGCACCTCCACCGAGTTGCCGGGTGCGATGTCCTCGAGGGTGCGGGCGGTCAGACGGACCGCGGCCGCGAGCGCCGGCCGCGGCGGAGCGGGCAGCTCCGCGTCGCGCAGCCATCCCGCCACCTCGAGGACCGCTGCGCGGGCCGCGGCCGGATCGATCGGTTTACGTGCAGGCACACAGTCATCATGCACGGTCGTCGCGACGGCGCTCTTCGGCAGACATCCGCCCGACGCGCGGGCAGGATTGGTCCATGGGCACCGACGTGAGCGCACAGCAATTCACCGGGGCCGACCGCATGCGTTTCCGCACGCAGGTCGGCCGGGGCACCGAGGCGATCGCGCGGATGCTGGCCGAGGGGCTGTTCACCGACCACGGCCGGCCCCCCGAACCGCTGCTGGGCATGGAGGTCGAGCTCAACCTGGTCGACGCCGACATGAATCCGGCGATGGCCAACGCCGAGGTGCTCGACGCCATTGCCGACCCGGACTATCAGACCGAACTCGGCCGGTTCAACATCGAGATCAACGTTTCGCCGCGCCCCTTCGTCAGCGATGACACGATGTCGCTCGAGCAGGGGCTGCGCACCTCGTTGAACCGTGCCGAGCAGCGGGCGAGCCGGGTCGGTACGCATCTCGTCATGGTCGGCATGCTCCCCACCTTGGGCACCGAACACTTTGCCCGTCAATGGATTTCGACGAACCCGCGCTATGACTTGTTGAATCAGCAGATCTTCGCCGCGCGCGGCGAGGACATCGAGATCGACATCACCGGGATGCCGCTCGACGACCATCACGGCACCGAACGCCTGCACACGTCGACCGATTCGATCCTGCCCGAGGCCGCGTGTACGTCGCTGCAGTTGCATTTGCGCGTGGCGCCCGAGGACTTTGCGGCGCACTGGAATGCGGCGCAGGCGATCGCCGGCGTGCAGGTGGCACTCGCAGGTAACGCTCCGTTCCTGGCGGGGACCGCGCTGTGGCATGAGAGCCGGATCCCGGTCTTCGAGCAGGCCACCGACACCCGGCCGCTGGAGTTGAAGAATCAGGGGGTGCGGCCGCGCGTCTGGTTCGGCGAGCGGTGGATCAACACGATCTTCGATCTCTTCGAGGAGAACACCCGCTACTTCCCTGCGCTGCTGCCGGTCTCGACTGAGATCGATCCGCTCACCGAACTCGACGTCGGACGCATCCCGGCACTCGATGAGCTGCGCCTGCACAACGGCACCGTCTACCGATGGAACCGTCCCATCTACGAGGTCGTCGACGGCCAGGCGCATCTGCGCGTCGAGAACCGGGTGCTGCCCGCCGGACCGACCGTCGTCGACATCATGGCGAATGCCGCCTTCTACTACGGCGTCGTGCGCGGCCTGGTGGAGACCGACCGACCGCTGTGGTCGCAGATGTCGTTCAACGCCGCTGCCGAGAACCTGCAGGCCGGTGCCCGCGCAGGCCTTGAGTCGCAACTGTATTGGCCCGACGTCGGGTGGGTGCGCCCAGACGAACTGACCCTGCGCCGGCTGCTGCCCCTCGCCGACGACGGGCTGCAGGCCTTCGGTGTGTCGTCGAAGGCGCGTGACCGCTACCTCTCGGTGATCGAGGGTCGCTGTATCAGCCATCAGACCGGATCGGTGTGGCAGCGGCGCGCGGTGCAGGCCCGGGAAGCGGCCGGCGAGAACCGCGCCGACGCGCTGCGCGGGATGCTCGGCGACTATGTGACCTACATGCACGAGGGCGAGCCGGTGCACTCCTGGGCTGTCTGACCCCGGGCCGAAGCCCTATCTATGAAGTTCTCAAACAACAATTGCGGTCCCGGCGGACCGGGTGCAGGGGTCGGGAAGTCTTGTGGGTGAGCCTGTTTCAGGCAGCGCTGTCGAGTCGTGGCGTGCGTCGGTTGTAGGCCGGTTGTGGTCGCCGTCTGGGGTCGACGGTGGCGGGTGGGATCAGCCACGGATGTCGGTCGAAGCCCATCACCACATCCCAGTGATCATTCGGCCCGCTCGCTGCGCTCCCGGCGCCGGCTCTGTCATGGACGTCGTGATGGCATGCGGTGCACAGCAGGCAGCCGTTGTCGAGGTCGGTAGCCCCACCGTCAACCCATGACACGAGGTGGTGTGCCTGGGTGCGCGATGCGGGTGCACCGCATTTCACGCAGCACTTATCCCGCAGCAGCAAGGCTTTTCGCTGTGCCGGGGTGAACAGCCGCTTTTCGCGTCCGACGTTCAACGGCACCTCGTCGCCGTCGACGATGACGACGGTGATCCCGGCATCACAACCCAACGCTTTTGCCGTCGCAGGGGTCACCGATCCCATGAACTCCAAAGCGGAAAGCTTCGGGGCATCAGCGGGGATGGTCAACAGGACCCCGCCGGTCGGTTTGCACGACACGGTCTCGTCAGCGAGACCCTTCTCGGCGAGCTCGAGAATGGATTCGAAGGCATCGGCGCGCCTGTGTTGTCCTGGCCGCGGATCATGCGAGCCGTCGGGTTGCGGTTTCGGCGCCGACAGCGCTTCGACGAGACTGTGCAGTTTTTCCCCGGCAACGGCATCGAGGTTGGCGCGTACATCGAGGCGGCCATCATCGGTTTTGTGGTAGCCGAGTTCGTTGATCGACTTGTCTTCGGCGGCAGGTTTGCCATCGTCGGTGTCGGCGGCGAGCTCATTCGCGATGGTACGGGCATGATCGGAGATCTGCGCCGGCGTCATGCCCGCCGACGACCACGACATCAGTGACATCAACTGTGCTGACCGCAGGTCGGCGTCGACGGGCTCGGCCGACCGCGATTCGATGTGCGACAGCCCCCGCACGATCGCGTCGGCGTGTTCGGACGAGATGGCGCCGTCGGCGGCCCGGCGCAGGAGTGGGTCGATGTCGGTGGCAGTACCGATCCGCACAAATCGCGAGGCGACCGCGGGCGCGCACCCCATCACGACCAATAGTTCCCGCAACCGGCGACCCTTGCCGTCGGCGACATCGAGGCGGTCAAGATCACCGGTCAACGTGGCCGCATGGTGGTCGGCGAGATTGCGGATCAGCAGAATCTGCTGCAGCGCGGCGTGTGCTTGCGGCCCGGTCACATCCGGGCCCGTGCGCAGCTCGGCGAGCAGGTCGACAACGCCGGCCAGAATAGCTGCGGTAACAGCGCTTTCAACAGTGGTGTCGACAATCATGGTGCCCCCCTTGGTGATCAATTCGATGTGTCCATACTACGCGAACCCACCGACAATCACCCACGATCTTGTCGGGATCTGTGGACCGAATACCGATTGTGGACAACATGTTTCGAGTCGCTATCGAAGGACGAATTCTGTCGGCCACGTGTGGTAGCGCACACCGGTGCATCGTCTGACCCACCGCGCCCGATGGCATGTTTCACCGACCGGCGCCGGACGGTCCGATCAGCCATACGGACTCGGTGCGCCAACACACGAAGGCGAGCAACGCGAGCACCACGGCGCGTACCACCGCCCCGGCGCGTGGACCGAGGTTCCCGGTCACCGGAATACCCAGTGCGGCAAGGCCGACCGCGGTGGCCGCATAGCCGAGGAACACCCCGGGACGTGCCGGTGCATCCCGGCCCAGCGCCCACATCACCAGACCGCCCGCCGTCCAGGCGATCACGGCGAGCGCCACAACCAAGGTCACCCGTGCCGGCCACGCCACCGACGACCGGGACACGAGCCCACGCAGCGACCACAAGGCCGCAACCAGACAGCTCACCGAAATACCCAGCGCCACCGAGGAGTTCATGCCGCGGACACCGGCGCGGCGGCACGCTCGCGGGTCCGGCGACGTCGCCGACGGGCGTTGCGTTGCCGAATCTGCCAGGTACTCAGCCCGGTGATCATGAGCATCAGCGGCGTCAGCCCGAAGACGAACCACAGGGCCCGCCACCACCCGTTCACCGACACCCCGTAGTGCAGCGTCGGCTGCGCCCAATCGTCGGCGATCGCATTGGAGACGGTCTTCGGCGCACCCGAGAACTCCTTGATCACCGCCGGGTCATGGGCGTCGACACCGAGCTCGCGGTTACCGTGATAAGTGGCACCGCCCGACCACAGATCCGATTCTCCGACAAGCAGATCCACCGAATAGTACTCCGCCCCCTCTGACGGCATGCCCACCCACGTTGCACGGGAACCCGGATAGTGCGCCTGCGCGGCATCGATGGCCTGATCGAGGGAGATCCGCGGGCCGTCGGCGGAGCCCGGCGCCGGCATGTCGTAGGCGTCGTCGGTGGGTGCGATGCCGCCGGTGGCCGCGTACCACACCTTGCCCACGCCGGGGATCTCGAAGTTCATCCCGGTCAGTCCCCAGATGAGCAGCGGGACGGCGGCGACGATGCCGATGACGTTGTGCAGGTCGGCGTCCCGGGCGAACCGCCCCTTGCCGACCCGGACGCGGAACCCGTTGCGCCAGCGCCGGAGTCCGGGATACCAGATGACGATGCCCGAGATCGCCAGGAACACCAGGAGCGCTCCGCTGACCCCGAGGAGCACGGCGCCCCAGGTCATGTCGGCGGTGAACCATCCCCAGTCGGCCATCACCGACGGCTTCGCCAGCCAGGCGACATATCCGGGATAGCCCTCACAGGTCAGGCCGCAGTCGTGCAGGTTGACCAGGAATCCCAGAATCCCGTCGTCGATGTTGCCGTGGCCGTTGATCTTTCCGGTGCCGGCATCGACCGCCCAGGTGCCGGCCGCGGTGTCGGACGAACTGATGAAATAGACGCCGTCCTTGAGCGACAGGTACGCGGCGTCGAAGGAGGGATCGGCGGCATGTACCGATGCCATGGCGCTGGTGAATCCCACCTGGTGGCCGGTGTCGGTGCTGGTGAACAGAGCGGACTTCGTGGCGCGTGCCAACTCGGGCTCGTACACGAGGATCGCGCCGCTGGTGCACACGACCACCAGTAACAAGCCCAGCACGATCGAACCCCAGCGGTGGCTGACGATCAGGGCGCGGCGGATCGGTTTTCGCGTGACGCGCCGGCGTCGGACGGCGGCGCGGCCGCGTGTGACCGGCGGGCTGACGACTTGCTCCGTGACCATGGCGGCAAAGGTTAGCATAACCAAAGTTAGATGGCTGCCGCCGCAACGCGCGTCCCGCCCGGAC
The DNA here is from genome assembly GCF_049844915.1 of Gordonia sp. DT30. NCBI lineage: Bacteria > Bacillati > Actinomycetota > Actinomycetes > Mycobacteriales > Gordoniaceae > Gordonia > Gordonia sp. DT30. The sequence continues at coordinate 39,959 of NZ_JBNCLY010000020.1, forward strand.
GTCGCCGGAACGGGTGGCGAACTGGCGGTCTGCCTACCCCAGGGCGGCCGACGCGGTCCGGGCCACGAGTCCCCTGCCCGTTATCAGCCCGAGGTCGAGCGCCGTGACGAGTCCGGGTTGCGCGTCCACCACGGCTGCAACCGAATTCACCAGTCGCATGGCCGTCACGATCATGCCGGAGACGTTGTGGTCGCCATGCTCACCCTGATGGGTGAATTCGACCGACATCTCCGGCTCGCCACTGATGTGGATGCGATAGCAGCCCTCCCCCTCCGCCGGGCGCGGCCAGTCCGGGCACTGCTCGGGGTGCGTGCGGGTGTAATGCTCTACGACGATCCGGTCCACCCCGCCGACCTGCCCGACGACCTCGAAATGCAATGCGGCCATGGTGGCTTCGGCGATTTCCACGGACAACGTCGAGTAGTCGCGGTCGGCGGCGACCCGCTCGTGCCGCTCGATCAGGGGTTCGTCGAGTGTCAGACCGAGTCCGGCGGCGAGTTGCCGGACGACGCTGCCCCAGCCCATGGCCAGGACACCGGGCATCAACAGCAGGGGCGTCGCGTCCATCGGTTGCCCGAATCCGAAGATGTCGCGCATGACCACGGGCTGGTAATACGTCGAGTAATCCGCGATCTCGAGACAGCGCACTTCGTCGATTCGCTGCGACAGGCTCGTCATGGCCAGTGGCAGCGCATCATTGGCGAATCCGGGATCGATGCCGTTCACGTGGAGACTGGCGTTGCCGGCGGTGCCGGCGGCCGTGATCCGGTCGAGGAGTTTCTGATCGAGGATGCCGTAGGGGAACTGCAGCACCACCGGGCCGCTCGACACCACGTTGATGCCGGCCTCGACGAACGAGATCAGGTCGTCGATGGCTTCGAAGATGCGGTCGTCGGTCATCGCTGTGTGCACGATGGCATCGGGGGCGAGCGCGATCAGGGCGTCGCGATCATTGGTCGCCGTCACCCCGAGTTCGCGACCGAGCCCGGCGAGTTCACCGGCATCCTTGCCGACCTTGGCCTGATCGGAGACCCACACACCGACCAGTTCGAGATCGGGATGGGCATCGATCCCGGCGATCGCATGCCGTCCGACGGTTCCGGTCGACCACTCCACCACGCGCAACGTCATGAGCCGAAACTAGAACACGTTTCACTTCGCTGTACACGTTTTCGCCAACTGACGCCGGTAGAGTGCGCCGCGATGAGTACCTCCGAGCCGGTCGCCGTCACGTCCGGCGGTCACCGCACCCGACTCAAATGGCATCGGGCCCGCAAGCATGCCGACGATGCGCCGTTCACCAGAAGTCGGATCGTCGAGGGCATGCGGGCCGGGGCGAGCGTGGAGGTGGACCTGCTGATCCACCGCGGGCAGGCAAACCCACCCGGCTTCGCGGTCCTGCACGATCAGACGCTCGACTCGGCGACCACCGGCACCGGCACCGTCGCCGCGGCGTCGGCGTCATATCTGCGGTCGTTATCGCTGCGGGACAACGAGGGCCGACCCACCACGGAGAGGGTGCTGGTCCTCGACGATCTGGCCGGCCTGCTCACCGACGTCGACCCGAAAGCATTGCTGCAGTTGGATTTCAAGCAGTCCGCACCCGATCTCGACGCGCGGGTGGTCGAGCGGTTCGCCGAGGCCGTCGGCCCATTCGCGGGCAACGCAATTCTTTCATGTGAGGACGCGGAGGCGGTCCGCATCCTCACCGACGCGGTGCCCGGGCTACGGGTCGGATACGACCCGTGCCACCACGGTGCGGTCGATCGGGTGTTGCGGTGGCGGCGGTTTCGGCGTTTCGTCGAGAAGGCCGTCGCCGCGTCCCCGCGCGCCGACACCATCTACCTCGACAAGCGGCTGGTGCTGACCGCGGCGGACCGCGGTGTCGATCTGGTCGCCGAATTCCACGCCGCTGCACGACAAGTGGATGTCTACACATTCGCCGGTGCCGACGATCCGGGTATCACCCGCGCCGTCGGGTTGCGGGCCGATCAGATCACCGTCGACGATCCGGCGGGGGTGGCCGCCCGATTCGGTTCGGCCACAGACTGATCGGCGCGCGGGACGCTGATCAGATCAGCGCGCCTTGATCCATTCGGTGGTCGAAGGCAGCAGCACCAGGATCGCGGTGACGATCGGGAAGACCAGCCCCACGAATCCGAGTGCGCCCGTACCGAAGCCGCCGCTGACGCCGTTGTCGGACAGCGCGGCCCGGACGGCGATGCCCGCAATGGCACCGACGATGCCGAACACGATCGACACGGCGCAGCCGGCGACGACGAGTATCCGTCCGATCATCTTGTGCCGGAGCACTGCTACGCCACCCCAGATCAACAGCACCGCGAGGACGATGTCGATGATGATCTGGATCACGAGAATTGCCGAGTACCACCCGGGAATCTTGTCGAGTTCGCTGGAGGTGGTCAGCGCCGAGATCGCGACGATCACCGCGATCGCGCCGACGATACCCACGATGGCTCCCACACCACCGAGGAATGCCAGGACGGCCGCGGCTATCGCAGTCCCACTGGATGGCTTTGCGGCATACGGGTCTCCGAGAGGGTTTTGCGGGTAGGCGGGTTGACCATATGCGGGTTGCTGGCCGTACACGGGCTGCTGGCCGTAGACCGGTTGCTGTCCATAGGTCGGCTGCTGCCCATAGGTCGGCTGCTGCTGTCCATAGGTCGGCTGCTGCTGTCCATAGGTCGGCTGCTGCTGTCCGTAGACGGGCTGGTCAGGGGAAGACTGGCCAGGAGCCGGGGGTTGCGGGACGCCGCCGTAGACCGTCTTGTCCCACGGTGACGAGCCCGGGTTGGATTGCTGACCGTACGGCTGCGACCCGGGGTCGTCGGGTGGAGTGGTCATGGTGGCGGGGCCTCTCTGTTGGTTCGGTGCCGGCCATCGCGGGGTATTCACGACAGCACAACGACGATGCGATTCGCTCCATCGAAGCACACGAGCCCGGCGCAGTCACCAGCGCGGAGGCCCGCTCGGGACCGGACCGCGTTGCGGACGTGCTCGTAGCCACCGGGACGTCGACGGCAACAACGCGAGGACCGCGGTGACGATCGGGAAGACGAGAAGCAGGAGGTCGAGGACACCAAGGTTGGGGACGTGGGGCAGTCCCTGCGTCCCCATGATCAGTCCCTGCGTCACCATGATGGAGTCGGGCCCGGGTACGCCGTAGGCGACCATCCAGTACACGCACCATCCCAGAAACTGGAGCACATAGAGCCCGGCGCCGACGACGACGAGGATCCGGCCGGCGGGGCGTCGGACGAGGACGAGGACTCCCCCGGCCCCAAGGAGCCCGAGCACGATCACCAGCAGGATGAGGGCGAGGGCTTGCGCGGGACTGCCATACCGGAGCACCTCGAAGTGGTGGCTGGCGTTCCACACCACGACCAGGCCGAGGTCCAGCAGCATGTAGAGCGCGCCGAGAATGGCGAGCGCCGCAGTCGCGTACGCGGTACCGGGTGCCGCCTGCCGCTGCGGCTGGGCACCAAACGGATTCTGGCCGTATACATTCGGCCCATATCCCGGGTGCTGCTGCTGCCCGTATACGGGTGGCTGGCCGTACGGCTGCGGTCCCGAGCCGCCGATCGGAGCGGTCATGTGACAGGGCCTCTCTGTTGGTTTCCGTCGCATCGAAGCACACGAGCCCGGCGCGGTCACCGACGCGCAGGTCGGCCCGGCACCGAGAACGCCGGACGGCGCATACCCCCGCGGCTCACCCGAACAGCCGCGGAAGCGTTCCTTCGTAGACCTCGCGGAGTTCGTCGAGCGGCACCTCGAACTGGTCCTGGACGCTGACGGCGTCGCTGCCCTGATCGACCACGCCGATGCGCGTCCACGGCATGCCGCGGGCATCGAGCATCGCCACGAAGCGCGACTCCTCGGTACGCGGCACCGCCACCAGCACCCGCCCGGACGATTCGGAGAACAACCAGACGAAGGGGTCGGCGCCCTCGGGCAACAGGACGCGGCAGCCGGTCTCCCCGGCAAGGGCCGATTCGACGACCGTCTGGATCAGGCCGCCCTCGGAGATGTCGTGGGCGGCCGAGACCAGTCCGTCACGCGAGGCCGCGGTGAGGATGTCGCTCAGCAGCTTCTCGTGATCGAGGTCCACCGACGGCGCCGCCCCGCCGAGGTGATCGTGGGCGACCTGCGCCCAGATCGAGCCGTCGAACTCGTCGCGGGTCTGTCCGAGGAGGATGAGGGTCTCCCCTGGCTCGGTGCCGAAGCCGGTGGGCAGGCGGCGCGCGACGTCGTCGAGGACGCCGAGCACACCGACGACCGGGGTGGGCAGGATCGCGGTCGAGCCGGTCTGGTTGTAGAAGCTCACGTTGCCGCCGGTCACCGGGATGCCCAGCTGCGCACACCCGTCGGCGAGCCCACGGACCGCCTGCTGGAACTGCCACATCACCGCCGGGTCCTCGGGTGACCCGAAGTTGAGGCAGTTGGTGACGGCCTTGGGCGTGGCGCCCGACGCGGCGACGTTGCGGTAGGCCTCGGCCAGCGCGAGTTGCGCGCCGCGGTACGGGTCGAGGTAGGTGTAGCGGCCCGACGCGTCGGTGGCCAGCGCAATGCCGCGGCCGGTGCGCTCGTCGATGCGGATCACGCCCGAGTCGGCGTTCTCGGCGAGCACGGTGTTGCCACGCACGTACCGGTCGTACTGCTCGGTGATGAACTTGCGGCTGCACAGTGCCGGGGAGGCCAGCATCGTCAGCAGCGTCGCCCGCAACTCGTCGGCGGTCGCGGGCCGCGCCAGCGACGCCGTGGTCGACGCGGAGACCTCGTCCTGCCAGTCCGGCCGCGCCACCGGACGCTCGTAGACGGGCCCCTCGTGGGCGACGGTGCGCGGGGGCACGTCGACGACGGTCTCCCCGTGCCAGGTGATCTCGAGGCGGTCGCCGTCGGTCACCTCACCGATCACCGTGGCCAGCACATCCCACTTGCGGCACACGGCCATGAACGCCTCGACGTTCTCCGGGGCCACCACCGCACACATCCGCTCCTGCGATTCGCTGGAGAGCACCTCGGCGGGCGTCATGCCGACCGCGCGCATCGGCACCTGCTCCAGGTCGATGCGCATGCCGCCATCGCCGGCAGCAGCCAATTCGGAAGTGGCGCAAGACAAACCGGCTCCACCGAGATCCTGGATGCCGATCACGAGCCCGGCGTGATAGAGCTCCAGACAGCATTCGATGAGCACCTTCTCGGTGAACGGGTCACCGACCTGCACGCTCGGCAACTTCTTGCGATTGGGACCCGCAGCGTCACCGCTGTCGTCGAAGGTCTCCGACGCCAGCACCGACACCCCGCCGATGCCGTCGAGCCCGGTGCGCGCACCGAACAGGATGATCTTGTTGCCTGCGCCGCTGGCGAAGGCCAGGTGCAGGTCCTCGGTGCGCAGCACGCCCGCGCACAGCGCGTTGACCAGCGGATTGCCGGCGTAGCTGGCGTCGAACACGGTCTCCCCGCCGACGTTGGGCAGGCCGAGCGAGTTGCCGTAGCCGCCGACCCCGCGCACCACCCCGTCGACGACGCGGCGGGTGTCGGGGGCGTCGGCCGGGCCGAAGCGCAGCTGGTCCATCACCGCGATCGGCCGGGCGCCCATCGCCATGATGTCGCGGACGATGCCGCCGACACCGGTCGCCGCGCCCTGATACGGCTCGACATAACTCGGATGGTTGTGGGACTCGACCTTGAACGTCACCGCCCAACCGTCGCCGACGTCGACGACGCCGGCGTTCTCACCGATCCCGGCGAGCATCCCCGACCGCATCTCGTCGGTGGTCGTCTCGCCGAAGTAGCGCAGATGCACCTTCGACGACTTGTAGGAGCAGTGCTCGGACCACATCACCGAATACATCGCCAGCTCGGCGTCGGTGGGACGGCGTCCGAGGATCTCGCGGATGCGCTCGTACTCGTCGTCCTTGAGGCCGAGCTCTCGGTAGGGCTGGGGATGATCGGGCGTCTGGGCGGCTGCGGTGACGGTGTCCACCTGAGTCTGATCGCTCACCAGGCCATTCTAGACGTGCACCCCGACGCCCCACCCACCGCCGATCCGCCGGCGTCGGTGCCGTCGTCGCGCATCACCCCACGGTGACGCGCACCACCGATTACGCTGTCTGCGGGACCGGCTGGGGCCGGCATAGGGGGAGGTTCGATGATCGACGTCGGTAGGGCACGGCAGCTGTTCGAACTCGGTGTGCTGTCGATGGGTATTCCGGTCGAGGGCACCGAACCGATCGACAATCCGGAGCAGGCCGCGCTCGCGTTCACCCGGGCGACCGAGTGGGATCCCGGCATGGCCGATGCGTGGATCGGGCGGCTCGCATGCGGGCCGGCCGCCACCGGCGGCTCCGGTGACGGGGTGAACGAGGCCCTGCTGGCGATCTACCGCAATCGCGACGCGCTCGGTCGCGAGCAGCGGCGGCTCGGGCTGCCGCCGGGACTCCTCGTCGGCCGCTGGTACACGGGGATGTTCATCGACTACCCCCTCATCGACGCCGACCACGCCACCGCCGCCTACGCCGCCACCCTCATCCGCGGCCACGACCTCGCCGGGGCGGCCGAGGTGCTCGCGCAGATCCGCGCCGGCTCCCCCATCGTCGAATTCATGACGGCCGTCCTGCATTTCTCGGCGCAGCGCTGGCCGGACGTCCTGACCGCGCTGCCGCATGCCGACACCTGGACCGACGACTATCTGCGGACCGCCGCGGACTACATGGGCGGCAGCGCCTGTGTCCAGCTGGGCATGTTCGGTGAGGGGTCGCGCCGTCTGCAGCGAGCCGTCGACGGTCCGATCGCCGCCTGTGCGACCCGTGCCCTGTTCGCCCTCGGCCTCGCCCTCCGCGAGGAGGGCCAGGAAGACAAGGCGCGCAATGCCTTCGAGCAGGCGTTTGCGCGTGATCCGGCATTCGGTGCGGCGGGCGAGGCGATGCGCAGTCCGACGATCCGGCTGAGCGTCACCAGCGCCGAGCAGATCGAGGCCCGCAGCGACCGGTGGGATCCGGCGTCCGTGCCCGCCCCGGACACGTCGTCGGGCTCGGCGCCCGGATCCGAGGACCTCGTGACGCAGGCCCAGCAAGAACTCGACGCCCAGATCGGACTCGCCTCGGTCAAAGAGCAGGTGGCCAAGCTGCAGTCGGCGGCCACGCTGGCGAGGATCCGCGCCGACCGCGGACTGTCGACGTCGGCGCGCAGCCTGCACCTGGCATTCACCGGACCACCCGGCACCGGCAAGACCACCGTCGCCCGCGTGATCGCCAAGCTGTACTGCGGACTCGGATTCATCAAGTCCGACAAGGTGATCGAGGCGACGCGCCGCGACCTCGTCGGTGAACACCTGGGTTCCACCGCCATCAAGACCGCGGCGCTCATCGACTCCGCGATGGACGGTGTCCTGTTCATCGACGAGGCCTACACCCTGATCCAGCAGGGACTCTCCGGCGGTGACGCGTTCGGTCGCGAAGCCGTCGACGCGCTGCTCGCCCGGATGGAGGACGACCGCGATCGGCTCGTCGTGATCATTGCCGGCTACGACGCCGAGATCGACCGCTTCCTCGCGGCGAACGACGGGTTGGCCTCACGCTTCGCACGCCGTATCCGGTTCGAGTCCTACACACCCGAAGAACTGGCGCGCATCGGCGAATTCATCGCCGCCCGCCGCGACTCGATCCTCACCGAGGACGCCGTCGCCGAACTCGAGCAGGCCTGCACACCGATGTATCACGATGTGCGCCGGCATGCCTCGGGTCCGCAACGGGCCACCGACCTGGCCGGCAACGGACGGTTCATCCGCAATGTCATCGAGGCGGCCGAAGAGGAACGCGAACACCGGCTGTCGGCGACGGGCGATCTCGAGTCGCTCTCACACGAGCAGCTGATGCGTATCGAGGTCACCGACCTGCGTGCCGCGTTGACGTCGGTGCTGTCGGGGCTGGCACCGGCGAGGAGTCACGCATGACCACAGGGACATCCATGAGGACCCGCCGAATCCGGGTGGCAATGATCGCGCTCGCCGCGGTGGTGTTCGCGGCGGTGCCCGCGTGCACCGTCAGCGGCGACCCGGTGGCCGACCCGGCCGCCGCGTCGATCTCCACGACGACCACCGACCCCGACGCCACCACCGACTCCCCAGCTCCCGATGCGACAGAACCGGATTCGACCGAACCCCATTCGAGCACCGACGCACCGATCAGCGACGTGCCCGCGCCACCGAACGCAACGACGATGACGTGCAGCCAGTTCGTGACACTCGATCGGTCGACCCAGGCGGCGGTGTTGCGCGCCAACGGCGCCACCGCCGACAACACCCGACTCGGGGTGGCCATCGACATCTACAACTCCGTGTGTCCCGGCTACCCCGGTGCGCTCATCGCCGACCTCGTCGCCGGACGCCTACCGAACTGACCGAAGGTTCTCAACCAGCAGCGGTCACCGCGATGATCTGCTCGGTGAGTTCGGGACGGCAGATCACCAGGTCGGGAAGATAGGTGTCGTCGCGGTTGTACACCAGCGGCGAGCCGTCGATGCGCCCGCACCACAGCCCTTTTGCCCGGGCCACCGCAACCGGGGCGGCCGAATCCCATTCGTACTGGCCACCGGAGTGCACGTAGGCGTCGGCCTCGCCGCGCACCACCGCCATCGCCTTGGCCCCCGCCGACCCCATCGACAGCACTTCGCCGCCGATGGCGTCGGCCACCGGCTGCGAAAAGGCCGGTGGCCGTGAGCTGCTGACGACCACCCGCGGCCGGTCACCCTTCGGTGAACTCGCCAGACCTGTTGTCGGCGGGACCGGCCCGGGATCGTCGACGTAGGTGACGCCCAGCGCCGGCAACGCCACCGCACCCGCGATCAGGCCGCCGCCGTCTGCCGACGACCACAGCGCCACGTGCACCGCCCAGTCGGCCCGGTCGCCCTTGCCGTATTCGCGGGTGCCGTCGACCGGATCGACGATCCACACCCGTGCGGCGCTCAGCCGCGACTTGTCGTCGGCCGACTCCTCGGAGAGCACCGCGTCGTCGGGTCGTTCCTCGGCCAGCCGGCGAATCAGCAGTTCGTTGGACCGCTGATCGCCTGCGTCACCGAGTTCCTTACCCGCCAGTCCGCTGTTCGCGCGGATATCGAGCAGCAAACGCCCTGCCGCGGTGGCCAGTTCGCCCGCGAGTGCGCGGTCGTCGTCCATACTCGTCTCCCACTTCGATGTCCGTGACCTTCGCTACTCTAATCGGGAACCGAGACCGATGGTCTCGGCGTGGGCCGCAATACTCAACGCCTTCGATCCACGTACGGGGTGGGAACGACTACCGCTGCCGTTCGTCGAGGATGAACAGTGCCAGAGTCAGGGCCAGCAGGGCAGCTGGTATCCAAGCGGAGTGTTAATTAATGCCATGCCAGGGTGGCGAACGCCCCGATGACGGCCCCGCCCGCGAAGATCCCGATCACCCGTACGTAGATCCCGAATGCTGTGATGGCAACGGGGTCTTTGTCGATGACAACGCCGAAAGCCGACTCTACGAGGCGCATGAGGTTCCCGGTGGTCGCGATCGCCACGTAATTGAAGTCGCCGATGTTTCTGAACAGACCCAGTTGTACACCGGCCATGAAAGCGATCGGGACGGTGACGTAGCTGTGCGGAACGGTCAGTGGCACACATCCTGCAGCGAGCAGGACCAGGGCTTGCGCTGCCATCACCCACCGAAGGGGGTGCGGCAGCACGTGGTCGATGCGCCCGGATTTGATGAGCGCATACACGAACACACCCAGGGCGAATGCGGCGATAGGGGCTCTTCGAGGTGAGCGGGCAGTGTCTGGTCAGAGGGCTGGCGTGTCGTTGAGGTGAGACGCCCCTGGTCTCGGTGAAATCTGGATGTTGCGAAACATTCCGATTCGGTGAGGAGTACCAGGGGCATGGCTGATGCTCTACGTCGTTGTTGGGTCTGGAAGGTCTCGAGGTCAGGGCGGTCACTCGACTGGCCGATCGTTCTCGGGTGGTGGATGTGGTGACCGCTGGTCCGGGGGTACGCGGTGCCCGGACTGCAAGGCAGTCTCGTCGTCGGTGAAGGGCCACGCAGTCACCCGGCCCCGCGATATCCAGTACGGCGACCATCCAATCACGTGGTGTTGGAACAAAACACGGTACTACTGCCGGAACCGGTCGTGTGAGCGGCGCTCGTTCACCGAATCGATCGCACAGGTGCCGCGACGACGTCGTACCACGACCCGGCTGCGCACTCAGATCGGCCGCAGTATCGGTGAGGCGGCGCGTTCGGTAGTCGAGGTCGCCGCCGCGGCGGGCGTGTCGTGGCCGACCGCGCACACCGCGTTCGTTGAACACGCCAAGACCGTGTTGACCGACCCAGAACCGGTACGAGTCCTCGGGATCGACGAAACCCGCCGCGGCAAGCCCCGCTGGACTCGCGACAAGGATGGCGCCGCTGGATACGCGTGGACCCGTGGGACACCGGGTTCGTCGATCTCGGTGGCAATCAGGGCTTGTTGGGGCAGGTCGAAGGACGCTCGGGCGCCGCGGTCACCGACTGGCTGACCGCTCAACCCGCGCAGTTCCGGGACACGATCACCCACGTCGCGATCGATCCGTCGGCGGCGTACGCGGCAGCGGTCACCACCGAGTTGCTGCCGAACGCGCAAGTGGTGGTCGATCACTTCCACCTGGTCAAACTCGCCAACGACATGGTGACCGCGGTCCGCCGCCGGGTGACCTTCGACGCTCATGGCCGTCGGGGCCGCGCCCGGGACCCGGAATGGGCAAACCGGCGGCGACTGTTGACGGCGCATGAACGACTGTCTCCCAAGTCTTTTGCGAAGATGTGGAATGCGCTGATCGACAGCGACCCCACTCACGAGATCATCGTCGCCTACATCGCCAAAGAAGAACTGCGCCAACTTCTTTCCCTCGCACATCACGGAGCCGAGGATGCTGAGATCCGCGACAAGCTCTACTCGTTCTACACCTGGTGCGCCGACGCCAACATCCCCGAGGTCGCCCGGCTGGCTTCCACGATCGAAACCTGGTGGCCGGCAGTGTTGGCGTTCCTGCGTACCGGGATCACCAACGCCCGCACCGAGGGCTACAACCGGCTTGTCAAACAGGTCAAACGCGTCGCCTGCGGATTCCGCAATACCGAAAACTCACGCCGCCGGATACGATTCCACTGCACCCGCGCCCAGCGGGCCAACATCCAATTCCATTGCTGAGCAGTGCCCGGCTAACCTCGAAGAGCCGCGATAGGACCGACGTGCTCGATGGCTTGGACCCAATGATGGTGCGCCAGACCGATTCCCAAGAAGATCACGTTACCGGTCTGCGCATTGGCGAACACCCCGCCACGAGCCAGAGAGGTGTAAGAATCGAGAAAGCCGTTGGCCGCGGTCAACAGCAGCGCGAACGCAGGGACGTCGAGGTTGCTGTCACGTCATGATTCTCTCAGTAATCACGGCTGGTGTTGATCCCGACTTCGATCGGCGTCAACTGATCAGAACCGCCTCGCCATCAACGATCACCTCCGGGTCCAGTACGCTCGCAACAAACGAGTCCGGCGGCCCCATCAGCCACGTCGGCTCCGACTCCGTAGACCAACGCGGTCACCGCAAGTGAGCCACGCCGATACCTGCGACCTGAGGTGTGTGCCCCCCAGATGGTGAAGGACTGCTCTGTGCGGCGCCGCGACAGCTGCGTTCTCGTAGTCGATGGGACTGACCAGCCCCATCGTGGAGTGCCGACGCTCGTGGTTGTAGAAGCCGTAACACCAGTTACGGCACACCGGGCTTCACGTCTGCAAGCGATTCGAACGCGTTGCGTGACAACACTTCCCACTGCACCGACGAGTAGACCGCTCGGCGGCAGCGTATCGAGACACGATCCGACTCGGCCCATCGACTGCCGGATGCCCATCTGCCGGCACAGCTGTGAAGCTGTTGGCTTTGTATACCGCTTGAGGTAGTTCGCTACCGGTCCACGAAGCAGTACCTACCTCAGGTTATTCGGGTAGTACTCTGGAGGTTCGCCGGTGGTCTCCATGGCGACAATAAACGCAAGAACGTCGGCCTTGTCGACACCCATCCTGACGTGGTATGCGAAGTCTGCCACAAACATTACCGACAACTTCGCGCACTCAATGCATCGCGATATCTCCTCTGGCGTAAGCGAATTCGGTGCAGCATCATTGAACGGATCTAGAATTTCTGAAATTGCCATGGTTCTCCCCCACTCCCAACGTGAGATAGAAGTAGTCGCTCGGTGTTGCATCAATACCGTTCAGTATGCCCGCACTTATGAGCTGCAATTCAGCATGTGTTAATTTACGCAACTTGGCTCCCAATAATTAGGCTAAGCGAGACACCGGCGTCGCGCCCCACACCACGCTCAGACCACCCACATCTACATCACAAGAGCGCAATTGTGACGTCACTTGCGTATCAAATGAAGTTCACACTTCAATCCTTCTAAGGGCGTACGACTGCGGAATATCCTCGTTTAGGTAATATTCATAGAGAACTTGTGCCGCCGACCGCGCGTTGAAGACCTCGCTCTCGTACACCGTCGTCGCGCTATTGCCAATCCCTATCACAATGTTTGGATGTCTCGATTGATCACATTCAGAAATTAACCCGACAACAAACTGGGCGACCTGACCTTTCTCAGTTCTTCGTATCTCGAGCGTCATCTTGTCAGCCCGCCCCGCAGCCTGTATGTAGAAATTCTTGGCTGCTAGCAATTCCGGAGATGCGAAGTCTCCAGACCAACCAGGCCTTGGCAGCTTACATAGGATTATCGAACAGTTGGAGTGACCGTCGAGTCCGCGTAGCTCGACTTCGAAATCGTCGGCCGTCTCGTGTGGACCGAGGTATAGGTCACCCAAACCGGTACTGATCAAATGCGTTGGCGTCGCCATACTAAATTCCTACCCGCCCCCTCAATCGTTGCTTCAGACTCACTGCACCAGGCTTCGAAGTCGGGTACACGCGTGATATCCCACCGTCACCCCGCACGCTTGACCGTCTCCTGATCAGCAAACGAACCCGGCGCCGCACCAGCCACGCCGACTCCGCTAACGAAGGCGGTCAGCGCCAGCACCACAGCCGCAACACCAGCCGGCACCCGACGCGACCTACCTGCCCGCCGTCGTTCACGCGAACTCGTGCCCACTGCCATCAAAGTCTCCTAGCCCGTTCGATCCGTTATCACGCACCGTTGATGTGTCATTCTGAACTTCAATGTGTGAAACTAAAGCACGCGGCAGAAGCTTCGGCAAATTGGCACACGGGCTCTATCGGGAAGTGTGGAGCAGTCGCTGCTCATCCGAGTTACGTGAGTACGCCGGAGCTGAATGGGATCTCGGCTTGTGCGCTACGTTTCCCGGTCACAGACCCAGGTTTCGGAGCACCGTCTCGGCCGCCTCGGCCGGCGCGCCGTCGGACGGGGTGAGAACGAGGTCGGCGTGTTCGGGCCGTTCATACGGCGAGTCGATGCCGGTGAACTGGCCGATCTCACCGCGCCGGGCCCTGGCGTACAACCCTTTCGGGTCGCGGCGCTCGCATTCGTCGAGTGGCGTGTCGACGAAGATCTCGTAGAAGGGCAGGCCGCGTTCGGCGTGGATCTCGCGGGCGCGGGTGCGTTCGTCGGCGAACGGCGAGATCAGCGACACGATGGCCACCGACCCGGAGTCGGCGAACAGCGCGGCGACCTCCGCGGTGCGGCGGATGTTCTCGCGCCGATCGTCGTCGCCGAAGCCGAGGTCGGAGTTGAGGCCGTGACGCAGGTTGTCGCCGTCCATCAGATAGGCCGGGCGCCCTTCGGCGACCAAGCGACGTTCCAGTTCGGTTGCCAGCGCGGACTTCCCCGACCCGGACAGCCCCGTGAGCCAGATGGTGACGCCCGGGTAGGGCCGGTGCTCCCGGGACACCTTGGTGGCCTGCCACACGATGTGGCTGTCGTGACTGACCGGCGCCGTGATCATTCCGGCCGCAACGGTCTCGTTGGTGGTCTCGTCGATCAGGATGAAGCTGCCGGTCTCCCGGTTGCGCCGGTAGGAGTCGAACATGACGGGCTGCTGCGTGTGCAGGGTGAGCCGACCGATCTCGTTGAGCGCCAACGATGTCGGTCCGGTTTCGCGGTGCAGGGTGTTGACGTCGAGCCGGTAGTTCACTCCGGTGACCTCGGCCCGGCTCGCCCGGGTACCGGCCATCAGCAGGTAGCGGCTCCGTTCGGCCAGGGTGGTGTCGGCGCTGAACCAGCACACCATCGCGTCGATGTCGCGTGCGACGTAGGGCCGATTGTTCGGGCGGGCCAGCATGTCCCCGCGCACGATGTCGATGTCGTCGGCCAGTTCCACCGAGCACGCCATCGAGGCGAACGCCTCGTCGACCTCGGTGCCGCCGGGCCCCCAGATCCCGGTGATCGTGGTGGTGAAACCGCCGGGCAGCACGACCACCTCGTCGCCGCGGGCGAAGACACCGCCGGCCACCGTTCCGGCGTACGCGCGATGATCGGCGCCGTCGCCGCGTTGCGGCCGGATCACGTACTGCACCGGCAGCCGCGCATCGATCAGGTTGCGGTCGGAGGCGATGTGCACGTTCTCGAGATGACCGAGCAGGGTGCGGCCGGAATACCACGCCATCGCCGGTGAGGCGTCGACGACGTTGTCGCCGCGCAGCGCCGAGATCGGGATGAAGGTGATCTCGCCGACGGTGAGCTTCGACGCGAAATCGGTGAACTCCGCGCAGATCTCGGCGAATCGCCGTTCCGAGAAGTCGACGAGGTCCATCTTGTTGACGCAGACCGTCAGGTGCGGGATGCCCAACAGCGACGCCAGGAAGGCGTGCCGCCGGGTCTGCTCCAGCACGCCTTTGCGGGCGTCGATCAGGATGATCGCCAGATCTGCGGTGGATGCACCGGTCACCATGTTGCGCGTGTACTGCACGTGCCCCGGCGTATCGGCGATGATGAATTTCCTTCTCGGCGTGGAGAAGTAACGGTAGGCCACGTCGATGGTGATGCCCTGCTCACGTTCGGCGCGAAGGCCGTCGGTGAGCAGCGCCAGGTCGGAGAATTCGTCACCGCGTGCGGCGCTGGTGCGTTCGATCGATTCGAGCTGGTCGGAGAAGATCGACTTGGCGTCATACAGCAGCCGGCCGATGAGCGTCGACTTGCCGTCGTCGACCGATCCCGCGGTGGCCAGCCGTAGCAATTCGCCTGCCGCACCCGGTGTCTGGATGTCGCCGGCGGTCACGGGGACGGCATTCATCAGAAGTAGCCTTCTTTCTTGCGGTCTTCCATGCCCGCCTCGGAGATGCGGTCGTCGGCGCGGGTCGCGCCGCGTTCGGTCACGCGGGTGGTGGCCACCTCCTCGATCACCTTCGCGACGGTGTCGGCGTCGCTGCGCACGCATCCGGTGCAGGTGGCATCCCCGACCGTCCGGAATCGCACCCGCTCGGTGTGCGCACTCTCCCCCGGTGCACGCACAAGAAATCTCGTGTCGGCCAACAGCATTCCGTCACGGGCGATCACCGGACGGTCGTGTGCGTAGTAGATCGGGGGTAGTTCGATGTGCTGCGCGGCGATGTACTGCCAGATGTCGAGTTCGGTCCAGTTGCTGAGCGGGAACACCCGGATGTGCTCGCCATTGTGGTGCCTGCCGTTGTAGAGGTGCCACAGTTCCGGCCGCTGTGCGCGCGGATCCCAGGAGCCGAACTCGTCGCGGAAGCTGAAGATCCGTTCCTTGGCGCGCGCCTTCTCCTCGTCGCGCCGGGCTCCGCCGAACACCGCGTCGAAGCGGTTCTCGGTGATCCCGCGCAGTAATGCGGTGGTCTGCAACCGGTTTCGACTCGCTCCCGGACCCGTCTGCTCGACCACGCGCCCGGCGTCGATGTCGTCCTGGACCGAACTGACCACCACCCGCACCCCGGTCTGCGCGGCAACCCGATCGCGGAAGTCGATCACCTCGTCGAAGTTGTGTCCGGTGTCGACGTGCATGAGCGGGAACGGAACCGGCGCCGGCCAGAACGCGCGGCGGGCGAGATGGAACATCACCACCGAATCCTTGCCGCCCGAGAACAGCAGCACCGGCCGCTCGAAGGTCGCGGCCACCTCCCGGAAGATATGGACCGACTCGGCCTCGAGTGCATCGAGGTGACCCAGTTCGTAGTGCCTCCTCGACACATCATGCCCCCTCGACACATCGTGTCCACGTGCGGGGATTTCCGCGGATGACGCTGTCACTCTGCGCTCCTTGACATGTCGAATAGTCGACACCGAGTATTGACTATGTGACGGACACGGTAAGCGAGTCGAACGGCCACGGTCAACAACCGATGCGGTCACCGTCACCGCCCACCGCACGCGTCGTGCAGGTCATCGAGGCCCTCTGCGCCGATGAGCACCCACTGGCCCTTGCCGACATTGTCCGCCGGACCGGCCATTCCCGCGCGACGGCACACGCCGTCGTCACCGAACTCTGCAATCGAGAATGGGTGATGCGCCTGCCCGACGGCACATACACGACCGGATCCCGGCTGATCGGTCTCGCCGCAGGAATCACGCGCGCCGATCACCTCACCCGCCGCGCACGCCCGACGCTCGATGCCCTCGCCGGCGAACTCGGCGTCGACTGCTTTGTGGCGCGGCGCGTCGGCGACGAGATCGTCATCATCGATCACCGCCCCGGCCCCGATCACCACACCGGTGCCGACAGGACGGCAGCGGGCTCGGTCCTGCCCCTACGGCCGCCGGTCTGCCGAGAATTCATCGCCTGGGAGCCTGCCGAGGTGCGTGCGGAGTGGATTGCGCAGGCCCCGGTCGCGCTACGCACCCGACTGGGCCTCGCCCTCGACGCCGTCCGCGAGCGCGGGGCATCCATCGAGCGGATGACCGACGACCACGTCGCCGTCCTGACCGCACTGAACTCGTTGGAACGGACGGCTGTGCCGCAGGGTGTGCGATCCCAGGTCGGCGAGTTGCTCGGGCATCTGACGGCCATCGACTACCTGCCCGCCGAGCTGGCCGCGGCCGCCGGTGAGCGGGTGGCGGTGGTGACCGTGGGCGCGCCCGTTCTCGACGCCTCGGGCTCCGTGGTGGCCTCGGTGGTGAGTTGCCCCAACCGTTCGATCGCCGTGCCCGAGCTGGACCGCATCGTCGCCGCGA
This sequence comes from Gordonia sp. DT30, assembly GCF_049844915.1. Taxonomy (NCBI): domain Bacteria; kingdom Bacillati; phylum Actinomycetota; class Actinomycetes; order Mycobacteriales; family Gordoniaceae; genus Gordonia; species Gordonia sp. DT30. Next base: position 57,132 of record NZ_JBNCLY010000020.1, read on the forward strand.
CGCGAGCGGCCGCCGAGCAGTTGGGCGCAGCACCGGGAACCCAGCGCGCGAGCGCTTCACGAAACGGGTAGCTGCACTGCCATGCCAGCGCGCTAGCACAGCCCTCCGACAGAAACGAACGCCCATTCATACCTCGAAACGTGTTGTCCACAAGCGGCATTCGATCCACAGAATGCGCAGATTCGGGTGCCATTGTCGGCGCATGCGTGTAGGATGGAGACATCGCATCGATCGCCAAGGGGGGCACCATGATCGCCGACGACACCATCGAAAGCACTGACACCGCAGCCATTCTGGCCGGCATTGTCGACCAGCTGGCCGAACTCCGCACCCGCCCCGACATGACCGGGCCGCAAGCACACGCCGCACTGCAACAGATCCTGCTGATCCGCAACCTCGCCGACCATCATGCAGCCGCGTTCACCGGTGAACTCGACCGCCTGGGTGTCGCCGACGGCCACGGGCGCCGCCTGCGGGAACTGCTGGTCGTGATGGGGTGCGCGCCCGCCGTCGCCGCCCGGTTCGTACGGATCGGCACCGCCACCGACATCGACCCACTGCGACGCCACGCGGCCGATGGTTCGATCTCGTCCGAACACGCCGACGCGATCGTGCGGGGCCTGTCGCACATCGAAACCCGATCGGTCGAACCAGTCGAACCAGAAATGCGGTTGGCGCAGTTGATGTCACTGATGTCGTGGTCGTCGGCGGGCATGACGCCGGCCCAGATCACCGATCACGCCCGCACCATCGCCAACGAACTCGCCGCCGACACCGACGATGGCAAACCTGCCGCCGAAGACAAAGCCATCAACGAACTCGGCTACCACAAAACCGATGATGGCCGTCGCGATGTGCGCGCCAACCTCGATGCCGTCGCCGGGGAGAAACTGCACAGCCTGGTCGAATCACTATCCGCGCCGAAACCTCAGCCCGACGGTTCGCACGATCCGCGGTCGGCGGAACGGAAACGTGCTGATGCTTTGGAAACGATTCTCGAGCTTGCGGAGAAGAGTTTCGCCGATGAGACGGTGTCGTGCAAACCGACCGGCGGCGTCCTGTTGACGATTCCGGCTGACGCCCCGAAGCTTTCCGCACTCGAGTTCATGGGATCGGTGACCCCTGCGACGGCAAAAATGTTGGGTTGTGATGCCGCGGTCACCGTCGTCATCGTCGACGGCGAACAGGTGCCGTTGAACGTCGGACGCGAGAAGCGGTTGTTCACGCCGTCGCAACGAAAAGCGCTGCTGCTCAGGGATAAATGCTGCGTGAAGTGCGGTGCACCCGCATCGCGCACCCAGGCACACCACCTCGTGTCGTGGGCTGATGGTGGCGCTACCGACCTCGACAACGGGTGCCTCCTCTGCACCGCCTGCCATCACGATGTCCACGACAGAGCCGGCGCCGGGAGCGAAGCGAGCGGGCCGAATGATCACTGGGATGTGGTGATGGGATTCGACCGGCATCCGTGGCTGATACCACCCGCCACCATCGACCCCAAACGACGACCACTCCCCGCCTACAACCGGCGCACCCTACGACTCGACAACGCGGCCTGACACCAGCTGCCTGAAACCAGCTACCTGTTCGTTGAGAACTTCATAGGGCCTCGGCCCAGCACACGGCGCCGTCGATGTCGCGATCCGGAGTCACGGTAACCCGCCACTACCAACCAAGCACTTGCTAGGTTACGCTCGGGAGCATGAGTGCCGCCGCCCTCCCTCCCGTGCTGACTCCCGACGATCTCGGCCCGGATACCACTCCGGTCGCCTACGAGACGGGCGGGCCGGGCGGCGCGGTCGCCTACGTGACGCTGAATCGGCCCGAGTACCGCAACGCGCAGAACTCGGTGATGACCTACTCCCTCGACGCGGCGTTCCGGAAGGCCGTCGACGACGCGGACGTGAAGGTGATCGTGCTTCGGGCCAACGGCAAGCACTTCTCCGCCGGCCACGACATCGGTACGCCCGAACGCGACTTCGACACCTTCTACGAGAACGCGGCGGTTCTGCACTGGGATCACACCGACAAGTCGGGAGCCGATCAGCGTCTGGCCCGCGAGATGGAGGTGTACATGGGCATGTGCCGGCGGTGGCGTGACATTCCCAAGCCGATGATCGCGCAGGTCCACGGCGCATGCATCGCCGGTGGCCTGATGCTGGCGTGGGTGTGCGACTTCATCGTCGCCTCCGACGACGCATTCTTCTCCGATCCCGTTGCGCGCATGGGCATTCCCGGCGTCGAGTACTTCGCACACGCCTACGTGCTCGGGCCGCGGCGAGCCAAGGAGATCCTGTTCACCGGCGAGCGTTTCACCGCCGTACAGGCCGCCGGATGGGGCATGGTCAACCATGTCGTCGAACGCGACGGGCTGGCCGGCAAGGTCGACGGCATCGCCGAGAAGATCGTCGAGATGCCGATGCAGGGTCTGTTCCTCTCGAAGAAGGCCGTCAACATCTGCGAGGACCAGATGGGTATGCGCAACGCGATGGATTCGGTGTTCGGATGGCATCACTTCGCCCATTCCGCCAACGCCGAGGCATCGGGCGGGGATTCACTCGGCGGGATGGACGCGAAGTCGATGAAGCAGGCGAATGGGGCGGGGGCCTGACGTGGATCTGTTGTTCGACGATGCGGCACAGGCGTTTCGGGCCGAGGTCCGGTCCTGGCTCGCCGCTCATGTACCGGCCGAACCGTTGCCGTCGATGGACACCGCGGCGGGGTTCGAGGCGCACCGCGAGTGGGAAGCCACGATGGCCGCCGACCACATGTCGGTGGTCAGCTGGCCCGTCGAATTCGGCGGCCGCGACGAGCCGCTGCTGCACTGGCTGATCTTCGAGGACGAGTACTACCGGTCGGGGGCTCCAGGCCGAGTCAGCCAGAATGGCATCTTCTTACTCGCCCCAACACTTTTCGAGCACGCGCACGCAGAGCAGCTCGAGCGGATCATGCCCCGGATGGCCCGCGCCGACGACATCTGGGGTCAGGCATGGAGCGAACCGGAGGCGGGTAGCGACCTGGCGTCGCTACGGTCGAGCGCGACCCGCACCGACGGCGGCTGGCTACTCAACGGGCAGAAGACGTGGAGCTCGCGGTCGTCGTTCGCCGACCGGGCCTTCGGGCTCTTCCGCACTGATCGGGAAGCGCAGCGGCACAAGGGATTGACGTACTTCATGTTCGACCTGCGTGCGCCCGGCGTGACGGTGCGACCGATCGCCCAGCTCGACGGTGAGCCCGGCTTCGCAGAGCTGTTCCTGGAGAACGTCTTCGTCCCGGACGATCCGGACGATCCGGGTGCGTCCGGCGTGATCGGCGTCGTCGACAACGGATGGAAGGTCGCGATGAGCACCGCCGCCAACGAGCGCGGACTCTCGCTGCGCGCCCCCGGGAGATTCCTCGCGACCACGGACCGGCTCGTCGAGCTGTGGAAGACAGCGCGTGATGCGGTGCCCGCGACCGCTGCTGCCGACAAGGGCGTCGCCGACGCGTGGATCGGTTCGCGCGCGTACGAACTCTCGACGTATCAGACGGTCAGCCGCCTCGCGGCCGGTGGGCAGCTGGGCATGGAGTCGTCGATCAACAAGGTCTTCTGGTCGCAGTGGGACATCGCCGCCCACGAGACCGCACTGGACCTGCAGGGCTCCGAAGCCGAGCTCGACGACCCCTGGCTCGACGGGTACCTGTTTTCGCTCTCGGGCCCGATCTACGCCGGCACCAACGAAATCCAACGCAACGTGATCGCGGAACGCCTGCTGGGCCTGCCGCGCGGGGACCGGTGAGCACGATGGACTTCCTTCGTTCCGACATCCACGACGATCTCGTCGCGAGCATCGACGCGTTGCTCACCAAGGCCGACAGCGCCGCGGTGGCCCGCGCCTGGGCCGCCGGCGACCGCGCTCCCGCGGCCGCCGTCGTCACCAAGCTCGCGGAGATCGGCGTGTTCGGCCTGATGATCGACGAGGCGGCCGGCGGCTCCGGTGCCGGAGCGGTCGAGATGGTGGTGGCCGCCGAAGAACTCGGTCGCCACGGCTTTCCGGGGCCGCTGGCCGAAACCCTGGCCGTCGCACCGGCGGCATTGCGTTCGGCCGGTCAGCACGAGACGCTCGAGCGCATCGCCGCGGGCGAGCTCGTCACCGTCGCCGCCCCGCCGCTCGCGCCGCTGGCCGCCGACGTCCCCGCGGCGTCGGCGGTGTATCTGCTCACCGACGGTGCACTCAGCACAGCCGAAGCGGTGCGTACCGAACGGTCGGTGGATTCCACGCGGACCGTATCGACGGTGCGCGCGGTACAGACCGTCGCCGACGGCGTCGACGCCGGGCGCGCCACCGACTTGGGTGCGCTGGCCACCGCCGCCCAACTCCTCGGCCTCGGTCAACGCATGCTCACCCTGGCGTCCGAATATGCCGTGGCCCGCGCACAATTCGGCCGTCCGATCGGGTCCTTCCAGGCGGTCAAACATCATCTCGCGGACGTCGCGATCGCCGTCGAGATGGCCCGGCCCCTGGTGTACGGCGCGGCCGTCGGCGCCGACGGGGGTGCGCCCGCGGGAACCGACGTCGCCCGCGACATCTCGGCCGCCAAGGTGGCCGCCGCCGACGCCGCGAATCTCGCGGCGCGGCACTCGCTTCAGGTGTTCGGCGCCATCGGCTACACCGCCGAACACGACCTGTCGCTGTACCTGACCAAGACCCGGGCCCTGATCGGTGCGTGGGGCACTCCGGCCGCCCATCGGGCCCGCATCCTGGAGACGCTATGACGGTCCCCGCACCGGCCGACGCCGTCTCGCCCGAAGATCGCCGCGCACTCCGTGATTCGGTTGCGACGTTGTTGCGGCAGCGCGCCGACTCGACAGCGGTGCGCAAGGCGATGACGTCGACGCCGCGTATCGACCGGTCGTTGTGGCAGACACTGTGCGCCGAGATCGGCGTCGCAGCGCTGCCGATCCCAGAGGAATTCGGCGGCGCGGGTGCAAGTTTCGTCGAAACCGGCCTCGTGCTGGAGGAACTCGGCGGCGCGACGGCGTCGGTGCCGGTGTTCTCCTCGGCACTCGCGGCGGCCGCGATCCTCGCCACCGGCGACGACGCCGCAGCCGCCCGCCTGCTGCCCTCGATCGCCACCGGCGAGCAGGTGGTCGCGCTGTGCTGGGCCGAGGGCGCCGGGTGGTCGGCGCCCGGGGTACGCGCCGAGGCCGGATTGCTGTCGGGCACCGCCCATTACGTACTCGACGGCGAATGCGCCGATCACCTGCTGGTACTTGCCGGAACGGACGCGGGACCCACGGTGCACGACGTGGACGCCCGCGCCGAAGGCGTCACCATCACGCCACAGCCGCTGCTCGACCCGACCCGGCCGCTGGCCACCGTGACCTTCGACGACGTGCCCGCCACCACAATCACCGCCCGCACCGGCACGGTCGTCGCTCTGCGCACCGCGGCGTGGGCGCTGCTGTCGGCCGAGCAGGTCGGCGGCGCCGCACGGACTCTGGATCTGACGGTTCGACACAGCCAGGAGCGCACCCAGTTCGGCCGGGCCATCGGCTCCTTTCAGGCCCTCAAACACCGGATGGCCGACATGTACGCCCTCGTCGAGACCTCCCGCTCACTGGCGACGGCGGCGCTCGAAGCCCTCGCCGCCGGATCGGCCGACGCCGCCGACCTCGCCGCCGCCGCCCACGTCCACTGCTCCGAGGCCTATTGCCGCGTCGCCGGTGACGCCATCCAGATCCACGGTGGCATCGGCATCACCTGGGAACACGACATCCAGCTGTACTTCAAACGCGCGCAGTCGAGTTCGCAACTGTTCGGTCAACCGCACGAAGTGGTGGCCGAACTGGCCCGGCGGTTGCAACCGAACGAGAACTGAATTCCCGCCGCCGGGATGCCCGCTATCGACGTGCACGCCACCGGTGCGCGACCGCCGCATGCAGCGGCCCGCTCAGCAGCAGCAGGAGTAGCGACCACATCCCGACGTCGTGGAACACCGCGGTCACGACCATCGCGATGGTCAGCATGATGATCGTGCTGAGGTCGGGCGGACCGGCCAGCCAATGCTCGGTCTCGGGTGAGTCGTCGAGCAACGCCCGGTGCGACCGACCCCACAGCGCCATGGCCGACAGGGACGCGATCGACACCCACAGCACCGTCAGATACGCCAGATTCGCCCATTCGATCTCGCGCCCGCTGATGAGCGCGGTGACGAACGGCAGGGCCACGATCGTGAAGAGCCACAGGAAGTGGAGTCTGAACAGGACCTCGTCGTAAGACCGGAAGTACTCCATCATCGAGTGGTGGTTGCGCCACAGCACCCAGATCACGATGAAGCTGATGAGGAAGCCGATCACTTGGTCGGAATGGTCGGAGAACACCTGCCACACGGTTATGCCTTCGGTGAGATCGTGGGCAATGTCGACCAACGGCAGGACGAGCAGCGTCAATGCGATCGCGACGACCGCGTCGGTGAACGCGATGAGCCGACGAAATCCTTCCTCGGTGCGGCGGTGCGAATCTGCCATGGGAGCACTGTAGCCCGCTTGCCCCGCCCCCGACCGGTCAGGAGGAGTCGCCGGATAGCCGATCCGCGGCGCCGATTGCGTTCGCGCCGTGGGATCTCCAGATACTCGCCCAGCAGGACGACGAGTTGTTGTGCGCACCGATTCTGCTCGTTCTCGATCCATGGCCCGTGCTACGAACCGTAGCCCTCGTGCTGATCGCACTGACCAGCCGGTAGCTCGGGTTGCTGGGTATCGCCATGGCCACCGGCCTGGCCATCGTCCTGCGGTGCGGCGTCGAACTGCCGGAACACCACTGGCGGTCGGTGTTCGAGGATCTTCCGCGCACCGCCGATCCCACAGCGTCGGCCGTGCGCGACGATCAGGACTCGAAAGCCGCGGTCACCGTGGCCTCGTCGAGGCCGTAGTCGGTGAGCCGGTAGGTGTGCCGCGGCGCCCGCACGCCCGAGTGGCTCTCCTCGTCGAGCGCGCGCATCGCCGCACCCGCCGCCGGAGACACCTCGGTGCCCAGCGCCGCGTACACCCGGCGGACCGCCCCGAACGGGTCGGAGCGCAACTCGGCGAAGTCGACGTCGAGGAATTGACGCTGGTCGTATCGTGCCCGCGCCGTGGAGAACTCGTGCAGCCCACGCGACCACAGTTCCAGTTGCGACTCGCCGATCTGCTCGCCGACGAAGGTCGTCGACCATCCCGGGGTGGCGTGCTCGGCGAGGCTGCACATCGACGCGATGATCGTCTCCGGTGCCCGGTGGGTCTGGATCACCAACGCATCCGGGTAGGTGGCCATCAGCGCGTCGAGGGCGAACAGATGGCTGGGATTCTTGAGCACCCAACGCTTCTCGAGATCATGGGAGCCGATCAGTTGCAGGTTGCGTTTGTGCCGCGCATACGCCGGCGTCCAGTCCTGACCGGCCAGCCAGCGCGAGTACGTCGGCACATGCGCCAGCGACTCGTAGGAGACCGACATGATGCTCTGCCGCAACAACTGCCAGCATTCCTCGACCTCACCGGCATCCATGTAGTGCAGGCCCATGAATTCGGGGTTATCGACGTGATGGCGCGCGAAGCCCGCGTTGATCTGCCGGAACACCGGATTGTCGGCCCAGGTGTCGCGCGGTGGCCGCGGCTGCGGGAAGTCGCACAGCCACATCTCGAGTCCCTGATGCGCCGGGTCTGCGGTCAACAGCCGGTGCAACGCGGTCGTCCCGGTCCGGGGCAGGCCGGTGACGAACACCGGACGGGTGATCGGCACGTCGACATATCCCCGATTCGCCTGCCACGACGCCTCGCTGAGCAGGCGGGCGACCAGCGCACCCTTGAGGAAGAACCGGAACATCTTGCTGCCCAGCGCGCTCAGCCCGGCCTCGTCCGCATACGACGCCAGCAGAGTCCGTAGCGCGTCGCGATAGCCGTCGTCCTCGCCGAAATCGTCGAGACCGGTTGCCCGCATGGCCGATTCGTGCAGATCGTCGACAGTTCCCACCTGCGTGGAGGTGGCGCGGACGGAAGCCGAGCTAGTCATGGTATTCCCCGCAATTCACGTCCAGGGTGTGGCCGGTGATGGCCCGCGCCATCGGCGACGCCAGGAAGACGACGGCGTCGGCGATCTCGTCGGGTTCGGGCAGACGTTTCAGATCCGAGCGGGCCGCGGTCTGTTGATACACCTGCTCGGCGGTGATGCCGTACTTCTCGGCGACCTCGCCGAAGTACCACTTCAGTTGATCGTCCCAGATGTATCCCGGCGCCACCGAGTTGATGCGGATTCCCTTGTCCCCCAGTTCGGTGGCCAGCGTCTGCGACATCGCCAGCATCGCCGACTTCGTCAATTTGTAGCTGCCGTAGCGGGGTTCGGAGTGGCGGATGACCATCGAGTTGATGTTCACGATGGCACCCGACCGGTCGGCGAGCGCGTCGGTGAATGCCTTGATCACCCGCAATGTACCCAGCACCGTGAGGTCGAGACTAGCGGCGATCTGGTCGAAGTCGGTGCGGGCGAGGGGTTTCATCGACGGCAGCGCGAAGGCGTTGTTGACCAGGACGTCGACCCCGCCGAATTCCTCGATCACCGCGGCGACCAATGCGTCGACGGCATGGTCGTCGGTGATGTCGGTGGGCACCACCAACGTGTGTCCGTCGATTTCGGCAGCGACTTCTTTGAGCCGCGACTCGGTGCGGGCGGCCAGCACCACGTCGGCGCCGGCGGCCGCGGCACGGCGACAGATGGCACGCCCGAGCCCCGGACCCACACCGGAGACGACGACGACCTTGCCTGCCAGTACCCCGCCGGGTGCTACCCCGCCGGCGCCGTTCATGCGAGCATCCTGGCCGCGAACTGCCGCTGCCGCAGCGCGATCCGCTGCGACCATTCGTGCTCGTCGATGCGGTTGTGGTCGACGAAGGGCAGATGGGCCGCCACATCTGCGAAGTCGACGACCTGTGCGCTCGGTCCCAGATCGGGGGTGATGGGCGCGTCGGTCCGCTGCCAGCGGAACTGCAGAATCCCCTGACCGCGGCCGGTCGTCTCGATCCAGTTGGTCACACCCGGATTGCGGTGCGCGAGCACCATCCGGATCATCCCGTCCGGATCGACCTGTGCCTGAGCCGAATTGAGGCTCGTCTGGTGATTGACGTAGTCCAGGGAAATGTACCACATGCTGCCGAGCTGGAATCCCTGATAGGGCGCGGCCGATCGGGGCACGGTGATGACCATCGCCTCGTCCTCGCCGAGCCGGTAGTGGCCCACCGAGGAGAATTGGGTGGCCAGCCCGCCCGGGGTCAGGCGCGGCGCGGTGAAGGCGTTGACCGGCTCGTCGAGGTAGAACCACTTCGGGAAGTTGAACCAGGTGTTGATGCGTGCGGTCAGCATCTTGGCGGCCGTGCGATACCGGCGCTCGACCCGCTCGAGATCCGGTTCGGGGGGCGCGGTTCCGGCGGTGTCGACACGTTCGATGGCGATGGCACCCTTGGTCGCCGACCACTCCGAGTACACCTCGCGCACCGAGAGGGTGGTCGCCCCTTCCGGCAACACGAGCTCGCCCGGCGCCGGCGCCGATCCGGCGGGCCGGAAGGTGATGTCGAAGGTGCCGTCGGCTTCGATCGCAAGCCGCCGGTCATCGAAGGCATCATCCCCACCCGGGACCGCGTCCGGGGTGTAATCGCCGCGCAGCACCTGGAAACTCAGGTCGGCGGTGGTGCCACGCCGACCGCGGACCCGGTAGGTCCCGGTTGGCTCGATGTCGGCGTGCAGATACAACGTATCCGGGTTGTCCAGGCCCATCTTGGTGTACGGCCCGGTCGACGTGACAAACACCGGGTGCGTCAGATTCCGGGTGCGCACCAGATGCAGGATGGCCGAGATGCTGCCGGCGAGATAGTCGAGGCCCTCGGCGAGGTCCTGTTCGCCGGTGACGAAAACGGCTGTGCGAATGAGGTTCTCGGCCTCGATGATCGCCGCGGTGAACGGGCCGGTGGCGGCCGGCGTCACCGGGTCGGCCGAGGCGGTGGTCGCGGCGCTCATAGCCAGGTGTCTCCTCCGGTCCAGGTCAGGAAGTTCTCCAACTCGGCCTGCGCCGGGGTCACCCGCGGATGTTCGGTGGACAGGTAGCCGCCCCGGTAGAACAGCAGCGGCTTGTCCTGCAGCACCTCGCCGAGCGTCTGCGCGCGGCCGATGACGATGTGGTGGTCGCCGCCATCGGTCACCTGCTCGATGGTGCAGTCGACCCAGGTCAGGCAATGCCGGATCACCGGAAGCCCGGACGGGGACCGGTCCCAGGCGATGCCGGTGAACTTGTCGTCGCGGGGTGCGCCGAAACTCGCGCTGACGTCCTGCTGCCGGTTGGACAGCACGTTGACGCAGAACGCGCCGCGCTCTTCGATCACCGTCCACGTGCGTGAGGTCTTCTGCGGACAGAACAGCACCAGCGGCGGGTCGAGGGACAGCGCGGCGAACGACTGGCAGGCGAAACCCGCGGGCCGGTCGTCGTCGGTGAGGGTGGTGATGACGGTGACGCCGGTGCAGAATTGCCCCATCGCCGTCCGGAATTGTCTGGTGTCGAAGTCTGCGGAGCCGTAGGGCGTGTGCGCACTCATGATTCGGCGTCCGGCCCTAACCGCGGAAGCCGATGGTGAAATCGTGTCCCCACAGGCTGACCGCAGTACTCTCCCGGGCGATCCACTCGTCGTCGTCGACTTTTCTTCCCTCACAGCCGAATTCGACGTCGAATCCGCCGGGCGTCTTCATGTAGAACGACAACATCAGGTCGTTGACGTGGCGGCCCAGCGTGGCCGACATCGGCACCTTGCGGCGCAGCGCCCGGTCCAGGCACAGGCCGACATCGTCGGAGTTGCCCACCTCCACCATCAGATGCACGATGCCCGTCGAGTTCGGGATGGGCAGGAACGCCAGCGAATGGTGCCGCGGGTTGCATCCGAGGAAGCGCAGCCACGGCACCTCGTCGCCCTCCTCGCGGCCGACCGCCTGTGGCGGCAGGCGCATCGAATCGCGCAGGGAGAACCCGAGGACGTCGCTGTAGAAGTCGAGGGCGGCCTTGTCGTCGGAGCAGGTGAGCACCACGTGCCCGAGGCCCTGTTCGCCGGTGACGAAGCGGTGACCGTACGGGCTCACGATCCGTCGATGTTGCAGTGCCACACCGTGGAAGGCCTCCAACGTGTGGCCGGCCGGATCGTCGAACACGATCATCTCGACCACCTGCCGGTCGAGTAGTTCCTCGTCCTTGGCCTCGCGGTACACGATTCCCGCCGCCGACAGCCGGTCCCGAACCTCCTGCAGCGCAGCAGCATTGGCACACTCCCAGCCGGAGGAGGCAAGCCGGTCGTGTTCGCCCGGCACGATCACCAGCCGCGCCGGGAAATCGTCCATGCGCAGATACAGGGCGCCGTCGGTCGCTCCCTTGCCCTCGACCATGCCGAGGACCTTGAGTCCGTACTCGCGCCACGCGCCGACGTCTGTCGCCTCGATGCGCATGTAGCCCAGGGATCGGATGGGACTGTCGGTCATGTCTGCTGCTCCTGTATTCGCTGTGCCTGTCATGCGCCCCGTCACGGCCGGTCAGACCATGGTGTCGCCGACCGGAATCCCGAACTCGCCGTTGCCGAATGCCACATACGCCCGTTCGGGATCGTTGGCGGCATGCACGCGCCCGGCATGCGCGTCACGCCAGAACCGCTGGATCGGCGAGTCCAGGTCGAGCGCTCCGGCGCCGGAGTTCTCGAAGAGACTGTCGATGGCGGCGATCGCCCGGCCGGTGGCCCGCACCTGGTCACGACGGGCGGCCAGCCGCAGCTCCATCGGGATCTCCTCGCCGGCGAGGATGAGGTCGTATTCGGCGGCCAGATTGCCCGACACCTGACGCCAGGCCGCGTCTATGTCGCTGGCGGCACCGGCGATCCGCACCTTGGCGAACGGATCGTCCTTGGACTTCTCGCCGGCATAGGCCGCGCGTACCCGCTTGCCCTGATGCTCGACGTGCGAGTGGTAGGCGCCGTACGCCATTCCGATGATGGGCGTCGAGATGACGCTCGGATGGATAGTGCCCCACGGCATCTTGTACACCGGGGCGGTGTTGCGCTCGAGTCCCGGGCTGCGATATTCGGCCATGGTGCGCATCGACAGCACGCGGTGGCTCGGCACGAAGGCATCCTTGACCTGCAGCGTATTGGAGCCGGTTCCCTTGAGCCCGACCACATTCCACGTGTTCTTGATCGTGTAGTCGGAGCGGGGCAGGAGGAAGCTGACGAAGTCGACGGGCTTGCCGCGCTTGATCACCGGACCGCCCACGAAGGTCCAGTCGGCGATCTCGCATCCCGAGGAGAAGGCCCAGTTGCCGTTGACTTTGTATCCGCCGTCGACGACCTCGCCCATTCCCATCGGGGCATACGACGAGGAGATCCGGACCGAGGTGTCCTTGCCCCAGACGTCGTCCTGGGCCTGCTGATCGAACAGCGCCAGGTGCCAGTTGTGGACACCGACGATGCCCGACACCCAGCCCGTCGACCCGCAGGCGGTGGACAAACGGCGGACGGCCTCGTAGAAGGTGACCGGGTCGACCTCGTAGCCGCCCCACTGCGCGGGCTGCATGAGCCGGAAGAAACCGGCGCTCTCGAGGCTGGAGACCGTCTCGTCGGGAATCCGCCCCAGATCCTCGGTCTGCTGGGTCCGCTGTTCGAGCTCGGGCAGCAGCGCGTTGATCTTTTCGAGGACCGCCTCGGCTGCCTCGCTGCGCTGATGCGCTGATGGGAACCGCTGATGATCAGAACCGCTCCGTTGTGCTGGCATCTCGCCCATTCCTGTCTCCCCGCCTGTTCTCGTCGTGTGCCCGGTCCCGCCGGCAACCTTCACGCTGTACGATTTCGAGACTAGAACACGTTCTCATTTATGTCGAGCGCTGGGACTTTGGGCCCTTTTCCTGCCCTGTTTCCCACATCGCACCCGGCAATCGGCCACCATTTTTGTAACATGTTCTAGTATTGGTCGTACGCGATTTGCGTGCAGCAGCACGATGGGAGATGGCCACATGGCTGTGACAGCTGGTTCCGGGCCCGCACACACCGGCGGAACCGATTCGGGTGTGCGTGAGATCGACACCGGCACCCCGCCGACCCGCTTCGCCCGGGGATGGCACTGCCTGGGCCTGGTGAACGACTTCCGCGACGGCGCACCCCACCCGGTGCAGATCTTCGGCACCAAGCTCGTCGTCTGGGCCGACACCGCAGGTGAGATCCAGGTCCTCGACGCCTACTGCCGGCACATGGGCGGCGACCTCTCCCAGGGCAGCGTCAAGGGCGACAACGTCGCCTGCCCCTTCCACGGCTGGTTGTGGAAGGGCAACGGCCGATGTGCCGGCGTGCCGTACGCCAAGCGCAACCCGAAGCTCGCCAAGACGCGCGCCTGGCCGACGATGATCCGCAACGGGCAGGTCTTCGTCTACCACGATGCCGAGGGCAATCCGCCACCGGAGGACTGCGTCATCCCCGAGGTGTCGGAGGTCGGCAGCGACGAGTGGACGCCGTGGACCTGGAACCGGATCGTCATCGAGGGCTCCAACTGCCGCGAGATCATCGACAACGTCGTCGACATGGCGCACTTCTTCTACGTGCATTTCGCGCTGCCCGACTACTTCAAGAACGTCTTCGAGGGCGAGACCGCCGCGCAATACATGAACTCCCATGGACGCCCGGACATCTCGTTGGGCACCGCCTACGGCGACACCCGCCTGGAATCGATCGCCGCCTATTACGGACCGTCCTACATGCTCAATCCGATGGTGCAGTACTACGGCGGATACGCCGTCGAGACCATCCTCACCAATTGCCACTACCCCATCGACGAGAATTCGTTCGTGCTGATGTACGGCGTGATGGCCAAGGTCCCCGAGGGTCTCTCCGCCGAGCAGGCCGCCAAGATGGCCACCAAGATCACCGCAGGCATCGAGGTGGGGTTCCTGCAGGACGTCGAGATCTGGAAGCACAAGACCCGCATCGACAATCCGCTGCTCGTCGAGGAGGACGGCCCGGTGTACCAGCTGCGACGCTGGTATGAGCAGTTCTACGTCGACAAGGCCGACGTCACCGACGAGATGACGCAACGCTTCGAGTACGAGATCGACACCGTCAAGGCGGTCGAGAGCTGGAACATCGAGGTGCAGGAGAACATTCGGCGCCGCGAGGAGCAGCAGGCAGCCGACGTACAGACGGCCGAGGGCGCCGAGTCGCGGGTCTGAGCCGATGACGCGCGCAGCCGGCTGGTCCAAGGCCCCCGATCTCACCACCGATCCCGCGCGGCTGGAGCGGGTACGCGAGGCGACCACCCGCGACCGCGACCACTATCTGCGGGGCGGCATGACCGAGATCGAATGCCGCTCGTGCCACGCCTGCATCCTGGTCAAGAAGACCAGCCCGCATCACACCAGCGTGCAGTGGAATGCGCAGGCCCGCGCGCGTTGTGACGAGCTCGAGGAGATCCGTCGGGCCGGCGGGAATCCGGCGATGATGCGGACGTGTCCGCGGTTGTCGGCGAGTATCGATCACGGGGTGGCCGAGGGGATCATCCCCGCGCACTCACCGGAGTCCGATCCCGACGGCTATTGGTGAGCACCGGCCACTGCAGAACCGCGGCGGTCAGGGCCACGACGACGGTCAGCAGTCCGAGGACGAGAGTCGCGATCGCGCCCCAGCCCGCGTCCAACAGCGGTCCCGGCGTGTCGATCGCGTCGATGACCGCGGCGTCGAACAGGTGCGTCGCCGGGTCGGCCACCGTCACGGCGGCGACGACGACCGTCGCAACTCCCGCTGCGGCGATCACCGCCGCGGCCCCGAGAACCGCGATCCGGTTGCGCCGGATCGGCTTCCACCACGCCAGCAGCGCGACCAGCGCGATGACGACGCCGAGAATCAGGGTGACCAGTGCGGGCCGATGCGTGTGGGCGCCGAAGGCGGCCGCGACATCGGCGGTCGCCGCGGCCTTCGCGTCGACGCCACCGAGACCACTGACCTCCAGCTGCGCGCCCTGGTCGGAGTAGCCCCAGGTCGCCTGGGAACATCCGGCAATGACCACGCCGGCGATGGCCAGGACCGGCCACAGAAACGGTCGGATACGGTCGGTGACTCGCTTCGGGACGGCGGTGTCGGGGACGCTGCTCACCGTTCCAGCGTGCCACGCACCGGCTGCGGCACCGCCGGCGACGCGGTCTCGACGACCCCGGCGGCCGTGCGGGCGACCACGATGGTCCACGCGCACACCAGGACGACGAATCCGGCGTCGGCGACCACCGTGAACACCGTGCCGCCGAGCACTGTCCCCAGCGCGGCGGAGCCGGTGACGAAGGTGCCCAGCGGGAAGGTGAACGACCACCACGTCAACCCGAACGGCAGGCCGCGGGCGATCGAACGCACGGTGATGGTCGCGGCGACCACGATCCAGCACGCAGCGGCGACCCAGACCGGAATCGCATACGCCAGGCCGACGTCACGCACGACTCGGGCGGTCGGCGCATCGAGCACCGCTGCCGCGGAATGCGGGAGCAGGCATGCGGCGGTCACCGACTGTCCCAGCGGGCCGAGCACGATCCACCAGGTGGGCGCGATCCCATCCGGGCCGGAGCCCGTCATGACCAGTCGCCGCACCACCACCACGAGGACTGGCAACGCGAGGATCAGCGAGAAGCCGAGCGCTGCGGCACCGACGAGCAGCAGGAACCGGCTCGTCGCGGCCGAGTCGACGGACGCGGCCAGCACCGCGGCCGCCGACGCCGTCACCGTCGGCCCCACCACCGACATCAGCCAGCCGCCGAACGGCTCGCCCCGCTCGTCGGAACGCCCGACGAGATGACGGGCCGGCACGAGGATCGCCGCGACGACCGCGCTGATCGTGCCGACGGTGAAACAGACCGCATCGACGGCGAGTGCGGCACGGTGGCCGATCACGTGCGTGCCCGCAACCAGCGTGGACGTGCCCACGGTGAGAATCGCCATCGGCACGGCACCGTAAAAGTGTGCGATCACCGGATGTTGATGGTGTCCACGGGCGACGTCGGGATGCCGACGCCAGTGGGCCGCGGTCGCGGCGACGACCCAGATGAACACCACGCAGGCGAGTAGCCAGAACACCACCGACAGTCCGGTCAGAACTGAGCTGTCTGCGTCGAGGGCGTGCGCGGCGACCGCGACGATCCCGGTTCCCATGACCGACGCGAACCAGTTCGGCGGTACGTGGGCGAACCGGTCCGGGCGCAGGGTCCACGACCGCGCGGGCACACCGAGAAGAGTCATGGCCCCTACGGTCGCCGTCTGCGGGCGCAGGCAGTAGAGGCCGATTGTCTGCAACCCCTACAAACGGCACTTGTATGGTGGGCGAATGCTGAGCTCGCGCATGCCCGACCTGCCGTCCCTGGAGACGCTGCTCGCGGTGATCACCCACGGCAGCCTCAATGCGGCCGCCACCGAACTGGGCGTCACCCAGCAGGCGGCGTCGGCACGCATGCGGGCGCTGGAGGCGACGCTCGGGGTCTCGCTGCTGAACCGCTCGCCCACCGGGACCACTCCGACCGAAACAGGAATCCTCGTGTCGGAGTGGGCCGATCGGCTACTCACTGCGGCCGACGAATTCGACACCGGGCTGGCCGCGCTGCGCCAAGAGCGCCGTGATCAACTGCGGCTGGCCGCCAGCCTGACCATCGCCGAGCACTTGTTGCCACGCTGGCTGGTGTCGTTCGGACGGACCGAACACGGGGCCTCGGCCTCCCGCCCCAAGGTGTCGTTCACCGCGACGAACTCCGAACACGCCTGTGAAATGGTGCGCGCCGGTGACGTCGAACTCGGATTCGTCGAGGGGCCCGAGGTGGCGCCCGGTGTGCACAGCCGGATCGTCGCACGCGACACCCTGCTGCTCGTGGTGCCCCATGACCACCGGTGGGCTCGTCGACGCACCCCGGTCACCGCCGACGAGTTGGCGCATACCGCACTGGTCTCTCGGGAAAGCGGTTCGGGGACACGCAGTTTCCTCGAGCGCACACTCGCCCGCACGGTCGGCGCGGGAACTCCGCGCGCCGATCCGGTGCTGGAGTTGTCGACGTCGGCGGCGGTGCGCTCGGCGGTGATCGCCGGGGCCGGGCCGGCCGTACTGTCGGATCTGGCGGTGCGCGACGACCTCGGACGCCGCCTCGTCGCCGTACCGCTCGCCGACCTCGATCTGCGTCGGGCACTGCGCGCCGTCTGGATCGGTGGCCGCCACCCCGCCGCCGGAGCGGCCCGCGAATTCCTCACCCACGTCGCCTCCACACGGCAGTAGGTCCCGATACGCCCCATTCGCGGTGAGTTTCGGCGAGGATCGAGGTCAGTCCCTCTGGCCCAGATCCTCTCTGGGCCACCATCCCAATAGGCGAGAAGGGCACGACATGACCAGTTACTCCGCCCCGGTCGGCGCACCGACCTGGTTCGATCTGACGAGCAGCGACCCGGCACGGGCCGTCGACTTCTACGGCGCGATCTTCGGCTGGGAGGTCGAGGGTCCCCCACGCGCCGAATTCGGCGGCTACCAGAACTTCACCCGCAACGGCAGACGCATCGCCGGGTTGATGCCGCACATGGCCGAGGCCGGCCCGGCGAATGTGTGGTCGGTGTACCTGCACACCGATGACCCGGAGACGACGGTGCAGGCCGTCGAGAAGGCCGGCGGAACCATGATGGTGCCGCCCATGGCCGTCGGCGAGGAAGGCACCATGCTGATCGCCGTCGACACCGCCGGCGCGGCGATCGGGTTCTGGCAGCCGAACCGTCACGTCGGCTTCAGTGAATGGGGTACGCATGGCACCCCGTACTGGTTCGAGTGTCAGAGCAAGGACTATGCGGCCTCGCTCGACTTCTACCCACAGGTGATCGGCGCCCGCATCGAGGAGGTCGGCACCGGCGGCGACCCCGACGCCGTCGGCCCCGACCATTACGGCCAGGTCTTCGTCGGCGAGCAGTCCTACAGCGGGATCATGGACGCCGCGAAGATGTTTCCGCCCGAGGTCGGCTCCTTCTGGCAGGTCTATGTCTGCGTCGACGACGTCGCCGCCACCGTGAAGCAGGCGGAGTCCCTCGGCGCCGAGGTCCTGATGGGCGGCGAGGAGACCCCGTACGGCACGCTCGCAGCCCTCAAGGATCCGCTCGGCGCCGTCTTCTGCCTCGGCCACCCGCCGGCCGGGATGTAGGGGCGGTTCGATGGCGGGCTCCAGCTCACCTATTTGCTTCCCGCTCACCTATTTGCTTCCCGCTCACCGAGATCGCTGAGCGGGAAGCAGATGAGTGAGCGGGAAGGCGCCCACCGATCACGGCGCCACGTACGGCTACGGGGCTCATCCTCACCGACCCGCGGATCACCTACTGCGAGACAGCTTTTCGTGACCCTGACAATCCGCTCGACGGCCGGCTGGACACGCCCGCACCGCCGGCGGGTTAGCCGGCGGCCGACGTCTCACACGCCGGCGTTCGCGTCGGCCTTCTTCTTCAGTTCCAGCGCGATGTCGATGAGCTGGTCCTCTTGTCCGCCGACGAGTTTGCGGTTGCCGGCTTCGATGAGGATCTCGGCGGCCGAGACGTGGTAGCGCTCGGCGTGACCCTCGGCGTGCTTGAGGAACGAGCTGTAGCAGCCGGCATAGCCCATCATCATCGATGAACGGTCGACGAGGCACTCCGTCGGCATCACCGGCCGGACCACGTCCTGCGCGGCGTCGGCGATCTTCATGAAGTCCACACCGGTGGTGATGCCGAGCTTGTCGCAGACGCCGACGAACGCCTCGGTCGGGGTGTTGCCGGCACCGGCACCGAAGCGCCGGATCGAGCCGTCGATCTGCTGGGCGCCGGCCCGGATCGCGTTGATCGAATTCGCCACGGCGATATCGAGATTCTCGTGCCCGTGGAACCCGACCTGCGCGTCGTCGCCCAGTTCGGCGACCAGTGCCTGCACCCGGACGGTGACGTCCTCGAGCACCAGTGCGCCGGCCGAATCGACGACGTAGACGCACTGGCAGCCCGCGTCGGCCATGATTCGCGCTTGGGCGGCAAGCACTTCCGGCGGCTGGCTGTGGCTCATCATCAGGAATCCGACGGTCTCCAGGCCGAGTTCCCGGGCGAGACCGAAGTGCTGGATCGACACGTCGGCCTCGGTGCAGTGGGTGGCGATCCGGCAGATCTGTCCGCCGTTGTCCTGCGCGGCCCGGATGTCGTCCTTGGTGCCCAGACCCGGCAACATCAGGAACGCGATCTTCGCCCGCTTGGCCGTCTCCGCTGCCGCGGCGATCAGTTGTTGCTCAGGCGTCTTGGAGAAGCCGTAGTTGAACGACGAGCCGCCCAGTCCGTCTCCGTGGGTCACCTCGATGACGGGGACGCCGGCGTCGTCGAGGGCGCCGACGACAGCGCGCACCTCGTTCTCGGTGAACTGGTGGCGCTTGTGGTGGCTGCCGTCGCGCAGTGACGAGTCGGTGATGCGGATGTCGAGGGCGTCGGAGTACTTCCGCGCGCCGGCCATCAGGTTGGACGTTGCGGTGCTCATGCGTTCACCCCGGCTTTCTGCTTCGCGATCTCTTCGCCGACCTTGGTGGCGGCGGCGGTCATGATGTCGAGGTTGCCCGCATACGGCGGCAGGAAGTCGCCCGCACCCTCGACCTCGACGAAGATCGAGACCCGCGCGTAGCCGCCGTTGATGACGCTCGGCGCATGGAACTGCGGGTCCTGCAGCAGCCGGTATCCCGGCACGTACGACTGGATCTCTTTCTCCCGCTTGTGGATCGACGCGGCGATCGCGTCGGTGTCGGCGTCGGCGGGAATGGCGCAGAAAATGGTGTCGCGCATGATCATCGGCGGATCGGCCGGATTCAGGATGATGATGGCCTTGCCACGCTCGGCTCCCCCGATGGTTTCGATGCCCTTCGACGTCGTGCGCGTGAACTCGTCGATGTTGGCGCGTGTTCCCGGCCCGGCCGACACCGAGGACACCGACGCCACGATCTCGGCGTAGGGCACGGGGACGACCGAGGAGACGGCGTGCACCATCGGGATGGTCGCCTGCCCGCCGCAGGTGATCATGTTGGTGTTCGGCGCGTCGAGGTGTTCTCGCAGATTCGCCGGCGGCACCACTGCCGGGCCCACCGCCGCGGGCGTCAGGTCGACCGCGGTGATCCCGGCCGCCGCATACTTCGGCGCGTATTCGCGGTGCACGTAGGCCGACGTCGCCTCGAAGATGAGATCCGGCTTCTCCGAGGACGCGAGCAACTCGTCGGCACCACCGCTCATGGTGATCAGGCCGTGGTCGGCGGCCCGCTTCATCCCTTCCGAGTCGGCGTCGATACCGACCATCCATCGCGGCTCGATCACCTCGGACCGTTCCAGCTTGTACATCAGGTCGGTACTGATGTTGCCCGACCCGATGATCGCCGCGGTCAGCTTTGCAGCCACCTACGCCTCCTGTGATAGTTGTCGAAAGTCCTTGTACATCAGTTGAAGTCCAGCGTGACGCTGCCGAGTCGGGCGAACTCGGCGACGACGTGATCGCCCGGGCCCACGTCGAAGGCGCGGGTTGCCGTACCCGGCAGGATCAGATCGCCCTTGCGTAGGTGCACCCCGAACGAACTCACCTTGCGGGCCAGCCAGCTCACCGCATTGAGTGGGTTGTCCAGCACCGCAGCGGAATTGCCCTTTGCCACGACCTCGCCGTTGCGGTGCAGGACCGCATCGATGTCGCCGACGTCGATGGCGTCGATGGCCACCCGCTGCTCGCCTAGAATCCATCCGCACGAGGATGCGTTGTCGGCGATGGTGTCGCACAGGGTGATCTGCCAGTCGGCGATCCGCGAATCGATGAGCTCGATCGACGGCACCACCCACTCGACGGCGTCGATCACGTCCTCGTTGGTGCAGCCCTCGCCCGGCAAGTCCGCGCCGAGGAGGAACCCGACCTCCACCTCCACTCGCGGAATGCACAACGTCTTCGTGTCGATCGCGGTGTGCTCGAAGTACTGCATCTCATCGAGGAGGTGCCCGTAATCGGGCTCGTCGACACCCATCATCTTCTGCATGGCCTCCGAGGCCAGCCCGACCTTGTGCCCCGCGACCCGTGCCCCGGCATCGAGCCGCTTGCGGATGTTGATGAGCTGGATCTCGTAGGCGTCGATGACGTCGAGATCCGGGTGGGCGTCCGTAGGACGGTCGATCGCCGTCGCGGTCCGCTCCGCGTTCCACAGATCGGTTGCGATCTGCTGTCGAACTGCCTGGTCGACCGCCATTTCGTCCTCACCTCCATGCGCTGAACGTGTTCTAGTTTAGAACACGTTGCAGATTTGCGGGAGGGCCACACCGGCAACGGGTACAGAGTGCTCGTCGCCAGCCGTGGAGGGCGCGAACGAATATGAACTGCGGCTATAGCGACGGTCGAGACGATAATTGCCGCCACCGTCGCCATAGCCGCACGTTATAGCTCGACCCCCGGCCGCCCTCGACCACTCCGTGCATTCTCGGCCGGGAGTGGCGACGCCGATCACCCGCCGACTCCGCCGACCCCTGGCGCCGCGAATCTGTAACGTGTTCTACTTTTAGATGAGAACCCGTTCCACCCGCGGCGCACGAAGGGACCCAATTCATGGCCGGCGCGACCGAACCAGCAGGACAGCAACCCACCGGGACCGATCCGGACGAGACCTATGACGTCGTCGTCGTGGGGGCTGGAGCCGCCGGCCTCAGCGCGGCCATAACCGCGGCCGCGCAGGGCCTACGGACCGTGATCATCGAGAAATCGGCCTACTGGGGCGGCTCGACGTCCCGCTCGGGAGGTGGGGTCTGGATCCCGGGCAACTCGGTCCTCAAGCGCGACGGGGTCCCCGACGATCGCGAGGAGGCGCGCCGGTATGTGCACGCGATCATCGGCGAGCACGCGCCGGCCGAGAAGATCGACACCTACATCGACCGAGGCGCCGAGGCCCTCGAGTTCCTGATGGCGCACGCTCCCCTCGACCTCGAGTGGGTGAAGAACTACTCCGACTACTACCCCGAGGCGCCCGGCGGACGGCTCGGTGGCCGCAGCGTCGAACCCCGGCCGTTCGACGCCCGCGCCCTCGGCGACGACCTGAAGACACTGCATCCGCAGTACACCAAGGCACCACTGAACATGGTTGTCCTGCAGTCGGATTACCGCTGGCTCAACACCGGGTTGCGACACTGGCGCGGTCCGGTGCGGATGGGCAAGGTGGGCGCGCGGTTCTTCTGGGCTCGCAGCCGCGGCAAGAAGCTCATCGCGATGGGCGCGGCGCTGGCCGCCGAACTCCTGCTCGGAGTCCGCAAAGCCGGTGTGCCACTGCGTTTGTCGACGGGACTGGTGGATCTGGTCACCGAGAACGACCGGGTGGTCGGCGTGGTCGCCGAGCACGAGGGACGTCGACTGCACATCCGCGCCGAGCGTGGAGTGATCCTGGCGTGCGGTGGCTTCGAGCACAACGTCGAGATGCGCAAGAAGTACCAGCGCGAGCCCATCGGCTCCGACTGGACCACCGGCGCGCCGACCAACACCGGTGACGGCATCAACGCAGGCCTCAAGATCGGGGCCGCGGTGTCCCTGATGGACGACTCCTGGTGGGGCCCGACCATCCCGCTGCCGCGCGGCCCGTGGTTCGCGCTGTCCGAACGCTCGGTACCCGGCACGTTCATCGTCAACACCCGCGGCGATCGCTTCATGAACGAATCATTGCCGTATGTCGAAGCGGTGCACCAGATGTACGGCGGCGAGTTCGGCCAGGGTACCGGCCCGGGCGACAACGTACCGTCCTGGCTGATCTTCGATCAGCGGTGCCGCAACCGCTACCTGTTCGCGGGAGTCAATGCCCGCCAACCGCTTCCGAAGAAGTGGTTCGAATCCGGGGTCGTCGTCAAGGCCGACTCCCTCGAATCCCTGGCCGAGAAGATCGACGTTCCCGCAGATGCATTGCGCGCCACCACCGAACGGTTCAACGGCTTCGCACGAGCAGGTGTCGACGAGGACTTCGGCCGCGGTAAGAGCGGTTACGACCACTACTACGGCGACATCACCAACAAGCCCAATCCGAGCCTCGGGGCCGTCGACCAGGCGCCGTTCTACGCGGTCAAGATGGTGCCCGGCGATCTCGGCACCAAGGGCGGCATCGACACCGATGCATCGGGACGTGCGCTGCGCGCCGACGGCTCGGTGATCGCGGGACTCTATGCCGCCGGCAACGCGTCCGCCCCGGTGATGGGTCACACCTACGCCGGCCCGGGGGCCACCATCGGCCCGGCACTGGTCTTCGGCTACCTCGCGGCGCGCGACTGCGCCGACGGCGAGACGGCGCACAGCGCAGCACCTTCCGCCGCCACCGCAGGCAAGGAGAACTGAGGTCATGCCGATCGACCTGTCCGAGGCGCTGGGTGCCGAGCTCCCCGAGGTCAGCTTCGAGTGGTCGGCCTCCGACGTCGCGCTCTACCACCTCGCCGTCGGCGCGGCGAGCGACCCGATGGACCGCACCGGCCTGGTGTACGTCGACGATGTGGCGCCAAAGGTGTTGCCCACCTTCGCGACCGTCGCGGCGTCCTTCCACGCCACCGAGGCCCCGAAGGTCTCCTTCCCCGGAATCGACATCGGCCTCGCCAAGGTGGTGCACGGCAGCCAGCAGGTCACCGCCCACGGGCCCATTCCCGCAGCCGGGAAGGCGACCACGCGGACCACGATCGCCGAGATCCAGGACAAGGGGTCGGCGGCGGTCATCGTCCAGGAATCGGTCACCGTCGACGACGCCGGCACCGTCTTGTGGACGGCACGGTCATCCATCTTCGCCAAGGGCGAGGGCGGGTTCGGTGGCGAGCGTGGCTCGTCGAACCGGGTCACCTACCCCGACCGCGAACCCGATCACCACCTGTCGGTGCCGACGCTGGCGAACCAGGCATTGCTCTACCGCCTGTGCGGCGACCGCAACCCGCTGCACTCTGACCCCGAATTCGCCTCGGCCGCAGGCTTTCCCCGGCCTATCCTGCACGGCCTGTGTACCTACGGAACGGTGTGCCGCGCCGTCGTCGACTCGCTTCTCGACGGCGACGTGACGGCCGTCGCCGACTACTCGACGACCTTCGCCGGCGTGGTCTTCCCGGGTGAGACGATCGACGTCGACGTCTGGGATGACGACGGCCGGTTGCTGATCACCGCGTCCGTCGCCGACCGCGACCGTGCGCCCGCCCTGGGCAATGTGGTGATCACGAAGCGCTGAGGGGCCCGAGACCCCACACGCCGCAAACCTTGGCGCGACCATACTTCGCCGGTGCAGGCGTCTATTCTGCTCAGGGGTGCCGGTCGCCGCATGCGGCCGCATCGTCTTCGTAACCGTCCCTTGAGGAGATTCTTGATGAGCGATTCGCTGCAGTCCCTGCTCGGCCCGAACCGCCCAGCCGTGGTCGACGATCTGGTGGGGGTGATCGACTCGCGGGTCGCAGCCCAGAAGGGATTCGGTGGTGCCGCGGTGAAGACGGCGTACGCGGCCGTCGGCAAGGTCAAACCCGACATCGTGAAAAAGGCGACCAACCTGATGCTTCCGGACTTCGTGACGGCACTCCAGCCGTTCTGGGACTCCAAGCCGGCGGGCACCTCATTCGGTGCACATCTGGCCGCCGATCCCGGCACCGCCTCGGAGGCATTGCTCGCGGTCACCGACGCCCAGGCCGAATCGGCGAAGGCGCCACTGACCAAGGCTTACAACTCGCTGCGCGGCAAGGCGAAGGGATACGTCACCGAGGCGTTGCCCGCCGTCGGCGACGTAGTCGAAAAGCACGCGTGAGTCTCGGCCGCGTCGTCTCATCCCGGTCCGGCCGGGTGACGACGCGGCCCGCACGCGCCGGCGGGCCCCGGGTTCACACCCGGCCACCGACGACGCTCAGGCAGCGGTCGTGACGATGAGCACGAGCGCGCAGACGATGGCGATCAGTGCCACCAGCATCGACAGCACCCGCCACACGTGCAGGCGCACGGTTGGGGTCTCGGTGGATCGTGAAGAGGCGACCGGTGCGGCCATGATCTCCCTCTTTCGGTTGTCCGGGGCCACGATCGTGATGGCGATCTGCAACCCCGAGTTTGTTACTCCAGTGATCAATGTGTCACACGTTGCATGTGGTGTCTTGATTCGTCGCCCGCGTGTCGCCTGCATCACATTTTTGTTGCCGACTTTGCTCACCGCTTGGAAAGGAAGCCACGGATGACACAACCCAGGACGCTGGATCTGCGGTCGGTGTGGCTGATCCTCATCGCCTGCGCGGCGGTCAGCATGGTGGTCGCCGCGATGGCCGCCCTCAACACCGCGCTGGCCGACATCGCCATCGACATCGGTGCCGACACCGGACAGATGACCTGGATCGCGGACGGCTACACCCTCGCGCTCGCCGCGCTGCTGTTGCCGGCCGGGGCGATCGGTGACCGTTTCGGTCGGCGCGAGATGCTGGTCGTCGGGCTGCTGGTGTTCGCAATCGGATCGCTGGCGGCGATCTGGACCACCGACTCGACGCAACTCATCATCACGCGTTGCGTCGCAGGCGTCGGCGCGGCCTTCATCATGCCGACCACCCTGTCGCTGATCACTTCCGGTGTGCCCGCGGACAAACGGAGCATCGGCATCAGTATCTGGGCCGCGGTGGCCGGCGCCGGTGCGATCGCCGGCTTCTTCGTCTCCGGTATCCTGCTGGAGTTCTTCTCCTGGCATTCGATCTTCATCACCTTCGCCGCGTCGGCCGCGGTGACCGCATTGGTATGCCTGACGATCGGCTCGTCGAAGGACCACGATCCGCAACCCTTCGACTACGCCGGCTCCGTCG
This sequence comes from Gordonia sp. DT30, assembly GCF_049844915.1. Taxonomy (NCBI): domain Bacteria; kingdom Bacillati; phylum Actinomycetota; class Actinomycetes; order Mycobacteriales; family Gordoniaceae; genus Gordonia; species Gordonia sp. DT30. Next base: position 82,987 of record NZ_JBNCLY010000020.1, read on the forward strand.
TGTCCATCCTCGCGGTCACCGGCATCGTGTTCGGTCTGCTGGAGGCTCCGCATCGCGGATGGAATGACGCGCTGGTGCTCGGGACCCTCATCGGCGGTGCGGTGCTCGTCGTCGTGTTCTGTCTGATCGAGCTGCGGGGTCGCCGGCAGCTTCTCGACGTCCGGTTGTTCACCAACCGCGCCTTCGGCGCCGGTGCACTGTCGGTGGCTTTGCAGTTCTTCGCCTCGTTCGGCGCCTTCTATCTGCTTCTGCAGCGGCTGCAGTTGGTGTTCGGGTTCTCACCGCTGCGTTCGGCGTTCGCCCTCATGCCGATGGTGCTGGGGGTGAGTATCTTTGCGCTGCTGGGCAACTGGCTTGCGGTGCGCTTCCACTCGCTACGCTTCGTCCTCGGCGCCGGCCTGCTCATCGCCGGCGTCGGACTGATTCTGCTCGGCGTCGTCGACTACGACGCGTACTGGATGATGGCGTGGATGCTGGGATTCTGTGCGATCGGTATCGGGCTCGCGACGGCCCCGTCGACCACCGCGATCATGTCCAACACCCCGCTCGACAACCAGGGTGTGGGCTCGGCGGTCAACGACACCGCCCGCGAGATCGGCGCGGCCATCGGCATCGCGCTGGCCGGAAGCCTCCTCGCTGCCGGGTATGCGAGCCGCATCCGTCCCGTCGCGGATCTCGCTCATGACCAGATAACCGCCGCGGGCCAGGCACAGATCGGTGCGGGCAACACCGCGGGTGGACGGCAGATACTGGGGCAGGCCGACGTCGCCGCCGAGCACATCGGGCGTTCGCTGGCCGAGGCGAGCGAAGTAGCCGCCCGGCTGCCCGGTGAGCTCGGCGCCCGCGTGCTTCACGGTGCGCAGGACGCCTTCGTCGTGCCGATGAATCAGGGCTGTCTGGTGCTCGGGATCGTTCTGGTGGTCGGGTCCGTCCTGACCACCGTCATCGCCCCACGCCGCGTGGTCGCCCTGCCGGCCGGTGACGAGCCGGCGGCCGGGCAGAACGAATTCGGCTGGAGCGGCACCGATAGCTGACCCGCCCACCGGCGTAAGCTCGCGACGTGCTCGATGCCCACAGTTCGCTGGGCACCGCCGTGGCCGTGCTCTGCCTGGCCGCCGTCATCGGGGTCGCGGTGTCCGCACAACGACTTTCGCCTGCGGTCGTCGCGGTTCCGGCCGCATTGCTGCTCGCCCTGCTCGGGGCGGTGTCGTGGTCTCAGGTGGTCGACGAGTTGCGGTTCATCGGCCCGACGATCGGGTTCCTCGCCGCAATGCTGGTGATCGCCGAAGTGTGTGCGCGCACCGGGGTATTCGCGTGGATCGGTCAGATTCTGGCGTCGTGGAGCCGCGCCTCGCCCACGCGTCTCCTCGGGTTGGTGTTCGTCGCGGCAGCGCTGACGACGGCGGTCCTCTCGATCGACACCACCATCGTGCTGCTGACGCCGGTGGCGGTCGCCACCGCGCGACGCATCGGCGCCCGGGTGACACCGGTCGGCACGGCGACCGCACATCTGGCCAACAGTGCATCCACGCTGCTGCCCGTGTCGAATCTGACGAATTTGCTGGCGTTTTCGGCGACAGGGCTCGGCTTCTTGTCTTTCGCCGGGTTGATGGCGGCGCCATGGGTGGTCGCGATCCTCGTCGAGTACGTCATCTTTCGCATGTTCTTCGCGTCGGAGCTGAAATCTGCGGGCACACCGGCCATCGAGGACGGCAACCCGCCGAGCACCGCCCGACGTCCGGCCCCCCTCGCCACACTCGTGATGCTGGGGCTGCTGTTGTGTGGCTTCGTGATCGCCGAGCCGCTGGGGATTCCGTTGGCGGCCGTTGCCGCGGTCGGTGCCGTGGTGATGCTGATCGCTCCACTGCGCAAGGCCCCCGCGGTGACCCTGGTGCGGGCGGTGCGCGCGGTGAACATCCCGTTCCTCGCGTTCGTCGCCGCGCTGGGGATCATCATCGTGCCGATCCGGCTGGGCCCTATCGGTGAGTGGATCACCGGTCTGATCCCGTCCGGAACGCAACTGTGGGCGCTGCTGGCGGTGGCCGCGCTGGCCGCGCTGGCGGCCAATATCCTCAACAACCTGCCCGCCACCCTGTTGCTGCTGCCGATGGTCTCCCACGAACCTGGCCTTGCCCTCGCGATGTTGCTCGGCGTGAACATCGGGCCGAACCTCGCCTACTTCGGCTCGTTGGCGAACCTGTTGTGGCGCGACGTGATGCGCCGTCACACGATCGCTCCCCCGACCCGCCGCTACGTCCTGTTGGGAACACTCACCGTGCCACCGACACTCATTGCCGCCGTCGGCGCACTCTGGCTCGGACTACAGCTGATGTGACGCCGAATCTGCAGCCTTTGGTCGCGGTTTCCGCGACTAAAGGCTGCAGATTCGGTGGTCAGCGTCCGCAGATGGCGAGCAGGCGGGCCAGGCGGGCTTCGACGCGTGACGGTT